>QHXD01000725.1 GCA_003223895.1 Acidobacteriota bacterium | reverse complement strand
TTTCCGGTTTTTCAATGACTTGCGACTGTCAGAACCATTTCCATCAGCCGTTTTGTTGATGGGTTTTCTGCGGATCGCGAACAGTGATGCCCGTTCCTCATTCTCGCGTCAGCAGTTAGGTCGATTTTGGCCAGTAGCCAAATGGCTACTGGCATCAGTAGCCATTTGGCTACTGACAGTCAGGGAAACCCAGCGCGACAGAAACATCTTCAAAAAATGTTGACATCGACCGAAGTTATGTTCACCATGTGTATCATCACCAAGTGGGGTATATGAGAAAAGCAGCGGATTCACTCGGGGAATTTGAACAACTCGTGCTGACCGGCGTGTTGTTGCTGGGCGAGCACGCGTACGGTTTGGCGATGCACGCAAAGATCAGCGAGTTTGCCGCGCCGAGGAACGTCCGGCTCGGAGCGGTCTATATGACGCTGGATCGATTGAAGGACAAAGGCCTCCTCCGTTCATGGATGTCGGACCCGACACCGGAACGTGGCGGAAGATCAAAGCGGTATTACGAGCTGACGGCTCGTGGCGCACGAGCCTTGAAGCAATCGACGACAACAGCGAAACGGATTTCCGATGCCGTCGACAAATTGCGGGGACTCGGAAAATGGAAACTGGACCGAATCTGACAGAAGACCAACCGTCTCTATTTCTCGAAGCGATGATCACTGCGTTGGGCCTGGATGGAGCGAGAAACGGATCCTCATTCAGCAATATTTTCTCATCAGCCTATACACCTGACGGCGATGGATTATCGGCCAGGAATCACGCAGCAGTACAGCCTGAACGTACAGACGGAACTTGCAAAGGACGTTTGTTTTCAGCGAGGTCGCTTCGTCAGCGCCTGGTGGGCGCCGACGCAGAGCCACCCGGGTCTGGAACGAGCATCCGGATCATCCCATCCTGCCTGGACGTGAGGAGAAGCTCGCCGTCGCCAGTTCGGCTGATATGCAGATCGGCCCGAGAGATGCTCGCACCCATCGTTCGGTCGATGAGTTCCTGCATGGACACATTCCTGCGATTACCATTCGCTTCCCGCACGTAGAGCTGGATTTCTTCGATTGGTGCCACGGTCTGAGGGATTCCGTCGTCAGCCTTCTTCATCTCGGCGAGATCGGCCGCGAACAGGCGTCCTGTTTGGATATCGCCAAAGACGAACTTGCCCTGTAGCGCGGCGATTCGGCCATGATACGCGAATCCGTCGCTTACTGACCGCCCTTCGTCGTGGTCGTAGACCGCAACGGGATAGGTAAAGCCGTCTTTCACGCGCCCGCTCAGCACGTCCGCCGGGAGTGGGAACAGTTCGTTGAGCTCGCCGCCCCGCCATCGGCCATTCTCAAAGTATCCCTCCCGTTTCATCCAGCCATAGTTCTCGCCGTTGCGGACGATGTTGATCTCCTCGATATGGTTCATACCGATATCGGAGGCGAACATGGTCCCGTCTACGTCCCATGACAGCCTGTGCGCATTACGAAAGCCGTAGGCGTAGATTTCGCCAAGCGTTTTCGGGTCGCCATCTGAGGCGAATTTGTTGGCCATCGGAATCGTGTAGTCTCCCAGCCCCTTCACGCCTCCTGTCACGCTCGGACTGCGTGGATCGAAACGCAGGATAGCGGTCATGATCGAGTCGAGGCGCTGCGTCTGGGCCGGGTTGCTCGCGTTCGGTCCCCCGCCGTTGCTGAATCCATGATCGCTGCCGCTGGTGTAAAGCAGTCCGTAGTCAGCATCGCCGGGCTTCGCCGTCGGGTTGAACTCAACCGCCCCCATCGGGTGCGTGAGATTTGCCACGACGTGAGCCTCACGGAGAAGTTCTCGTCTTGTTCCTTCGAAAACGTTGGCCGCCGGCGTCGTTGCATGCCACTCCGTGATGATGTTGTGGTAGGTCACGTCTTTCAGCCCGTACCCGGGCGGGATGAAGTCGGGCGTCTTTGGATTGCCCGGACCCTTCTCAGCGTGCACCGTGTAGAACAAGCCGTTTCGCGCGAACTCCGGATGAAAGGTGAACCCGATGAATCCACTCTCCAGCCGGTTGTAGACCGCATTCGGAAACGCCGCGCCGACATTCGCATAAACCTTGGGCTCGTTGTTCGGCCCGATCAGGTAGAGGAAGCCGCGCGAATCGTTGGCGAAGCGGCGGCCATCGGGAAGATCGCGCACATAGCTGACGCGCGCCCAGCCTGCAGGTGCCACGTCCTGATCGGCGGGACGAATCGGGCGCGTGTCCGGAAGGCGCACGAGGTCCTTAATTTCAACCGCAAGCCCGCGTTTCACAATCGGCGCCGGAATTGGATTACTGGTGATCTGCCCTGCAACCGTGCCCGCGGTCCACACCGCAAGCAGCTGAACGATGACGAGACGCATCCCTGTTCGCATGAAACCCTCCCGATCCTGGAATTGTACGAGCTTATGGCCG
>QHXD01000744.1 GCA_003223895.1 Acidobacteriota bacterium | reverse complement strand
ATCGTCGGACAGCGGTCGGTCCAGCCAGGCCAGAACGTCTCGCCGGGCCAGCAATTGATGACGATTGTTCCTTTGGACAGCCCCAATGTCTGGGTCACCGCTAATTTCAAAGAAACACAATTGACGTACATGCGGCCCGGCCAAGCCGTCAAAATTTCCGTTGACGCCTACGGCCGCGTCTACGATGGCCACGTTCTGAATCTTGCCGGCGCGAGCGGAGCCCGCTACAGTCTGCTGCCGCCCGAGAATGCCACAGGCAACTATGTAAAGGTAGTGCAGCGACTCCCAGTGAAGATCGTTCTCGAGAAAGGTCAAGATCCTGAACATCTGTTGCGGCCAGGAATGTCGGTCGTACCCAGCGTGAGAGTCAAATGAGATAGCGGGAAAAGCAGCTACAAGGGACACCGGACGTCTGTACAGTACATCGAGTTTGCCTTTGTTCTTCGGGTTGTAGCTCTTGCGCGCACCCATCTGCTTCCCGTACACCGTGTGCACGGTCGTGTCCGTGTCCAGCGTCACGGTCTCCAGTTTCACGTTTGCGGCTTCCCAGACGCGTTGCCGAAATGCCTGCTGAATCTTGAGAATCTGCCCCGCTACGTTCAGCTGCAAACCCGCCATCTGCTGGCCGTGTTCTTCGATGGCAAATATGTCGAAATTAAAGATGGCGATCACTTGCGCCCGGCCTGCATCTATCTGGTCGTTGGGCTGGGACGCGATGGCAAAAAACGCGTCCTGTCCTGCATCATCAAGCTGGGCCGCGAAAACCTGGAAGACTGGAAAACCGTTCTACGGGGCCTGATCGAACGAGGCTTACGTCGTGTGTTGATCATCATTCAGGACGACTTCTCGGGGCTGTTGCCGATTACCAAAAGCCTTTTCCCTCAAGCCGACGTTCAACTCTGCGTCGTCCATATGCAACGTAACGCCAAAAATCACCTCTCCAAAACCGACGCTGCCGAGTTTCAACAGCGCTGGCGCGCTATCTGGACCGGAAGTCCAGTCCATTCCTCCGCAGCAGTGCCGCGAGTGTCGGCCGTAAGAACGTGGATATCAGGGACGCGCTCAATTTCCGCAACTTTTCGTCTACACCCGCCACGAACTTTCCACGATAGGACAGCTTAAGGCTTACAATAGGTTTAGACGCGCCTCCGGGAGGTCACAGTATGACAATGAAACTCGTCCTGTCGCTCATCTATATAGCGTTGGCATTTTGGGCGCCTTCACTTTCTGCCCAGACCCCGGCCGACCAACAGCGGATCATCGAGCCGATCATCGTCAATGGGCAGCAGGCGCAGGGCGTCTTGGTCATCCAAAACGGAACCGTCCAAAGCTACACTTGTCCCTCGCCGCAACCGTATACGACCGCCAACCGATCCGAGAACGGTTGGGCCTGTTTCGATCAGGCGACGGGTATGTGGCTGCTGCACGCGCAGCCGCCGTTGCAGGCAACGGCACCGCCGCAGCCGACCATCGTGTACAGCCAACCGACTCCGGCATACGTCCCTGCGCCGGTGTACGACTATGGCTATTATCCTTATCCCTACTATCCGTATCCGTACAGCTACTATTCGTACCCGTACTTCGTTGGCCCGCGCTTCGGCTTTGGGTTTGGCTTCGGCTTTCGTTCGCCCGTCATTGTCAACAGACCCTTCGTGATCGGCAGGCCGTTCGTTGGGTCAAGACCATTTGGGGGCGGCTTTGGACGGGCCGGAGGGGGATTCGGTCGCGTCGGCCGGAGATAAATTCGAGCTTGCGATTCCAACGGTTCGCCGGGACCGTCCTCTTGCACCCGAACGAGCTACAGCCCTGCTTCATTCAACAAATCGGCCACTTTCGTCCGCAGCACCGTTCCCTTCCGCAATTAAAAAGCGAAGGAACATCCGGACACCAGTCGTGCAGACTTTTGCACGTCCCCATCCTGGCTGTTTGCTCCTCTCAAGAACAAATTTACGCAACTTCCGGGCATCAAAACTGGAAGGATCGCCAAACAGTCTTGAGCAAGTCCCGAAGCGGGCGACTGTAGTTTTGCAGCGTCCCACCACTGGTCCCTCGTTGTTGGTGCATCCACTGATGAAATTCGGTAAGCAGAACCGGCTCTTGCGTCATTTGCCGCGACACTGGGGATGTAACGGCACCGGCGCCCCGGAGGTATCCCAAGAACAAGCGCGCGCCATTCTGTAGATTTATCCGACGGGTGTGTCCATAACGTGGGGATCGGCACCGATGCAGGTGGCGCCCAAAACCATCGATAACCGAATCGTTCAGTGTAGCGACTGCGATGGCTCTACGATCTGTCCAATAAATGAAGTGTTCCGCCGCACGGATGTGCGCGCGTGCACTGCTCTCCGCGTAGCCTGTTTGGCACAACTTTTGGGCAAAACCCTCAAGCAACGGCCCGCCCCGGCCCTCCCGGAGTTCTCGAACGCATTCAGGAGATTTGAACAACTTTGTGAGCATGACGTCCTCCTTTAATCGGTGATTGGGATCGATCCAGAGGACGTCAAGATTATGCGGAGTATTCAGGTTCGACAAACCGCATGTCCCGTTTGAAACGACTGCGCTACTCTTCTTTCGGAAGCCTT
>QHXD01000094.1:18758-19230 GCA_003223895.1 Acidobacteriota bacterium | reverse complement strand
CCCGCCAATTCTTCGACGAGAACTTTGCGAGCTTCCTGAAGCGTGTCGATATACGCGTAGTTGCCGTTGCCCTTGTCCGCCAGCTTCTCGAGCGTCGAATCCTTGTAGTTGCCCATGCCGAAGCCGAGCACGCTGAGAAACACTCCGCTCTTTGCTTTGTCTTCGATCAAGCGGATCAGATCGCCCTGGCTGGTCACTCCGACATTGAAGTCTCCGTCGGTTGCGAGAATCACCCGATTGACTCCGCCTTTGATGAAGTTGAACGTGGCCGTGTCGTACGCGAGCTGAATGCCGGATGCGCCATTCGTGGATCCGCCGGCCTCGAGGTTGTCCAGCGCCCTGGCCAGCACGGCCTTCTTATCGCCCGGGGTGGAGGGCAACACCAGCCCGGAATTACCGGCGTAGACGACGATCGCTACTCTGTCGTTCTCGCGAAGCTGGTAGATCATGAGCTTCATCGCGCTTTTAATCA
>QHXD01000094.1:0-18747 GCA_003223895.1 Acidobacteriota bacterium | reverse complement strand
AGGAACACAAGGTTGCTCGCCGGCCGTTTCGACAGATCGATTTCCTTGCCTTTGATTCCGATGCGCACCAGCCGGTGATCCGGTTTCCACGGCGCACTTGTGACTTCCGTATACGCCGCGATGGGATGCGATCCCGTGGGCGAAGGATAATCGTAGGTGAAGTAGTTGATCATCTCTTCGATGCGCACCGAATCTTTTGGCGGCACCTGGTTCGAGGTGAGGAAACGCCGGAGATTGGCATAGGCCGCGGTATCCACGTCAATGGAAAACGTCGCCAGCGGATTCTGTGTCACACGGACGAATGGATTGTCGGAAATGTGGTCATACGCTTCCGTGTTGAACTGCGGACGATCGTGGCCGTCGTCGCGAGCGGCTGGACCTGCTCCCGGCGCATCAAGAACCTTTTCGTTCGCGAACGAATTTGCAGCGGGCACCAACCGCTGCGCCTCTCTTAACCTGCTTTCATAAAGACGACTATCCTGAGCCACTTGACCTAAAGCCGTAGCCGAAACCGAAGCCTGGCCTTTCTCCAACCTTTGCTCGAACTTCTCTTGACGCCCGTCGGCGAGGTTGGCTCCAACGGCAGCACTCGGGGCCGGAGTCTTGCTGTAAGATTTGACCTCTGATTCTTCAGTCTGAAGCCGCGGTGCACGAAGCGCCGTCGTGGCTGGAAGCGGCGCCTGCCGCGACCGCAGCAACGACGGTATCGAAATCGTAGCGATGATCAAAATCGCAGCAGCGGCCATTGCCGTGGCGGCAAAGGCTTTCCGAACGGTGTACCACGGCCCCGATACTTCGGGTTCTGCAGCCGCCCCGATCGCACGTTTTTGCTCAACGCCCAGGCCGACGGCTGTTTCCTTCGCGAACTCGTCCGTCAAGAGAGTGGTGGCCATGCGGATTTCGTCGACGAGCTCTCTGGCAGCGGCGGAAGATTCCAACTCCTTCTCCAGTTCGGCGCGCTCCGCCTCACTGAGTTCACCCAGGACATAGGCCGTCCATTTCGGGTTGTCCGGATTGATGTTCATTGAATCCTCCCTTTGGCAGCCCCCGTGAGCAGTTCTTTGCGCAGCGTTTGAATGGCGGTGTGGATCAGAAAACCGACGTTGGTGACGGACAGGTGCGTGACCTCACTGATTTCCTTATAGCTGAGGTCGAATTGAAACTTGAGCAAGATGACTTCGCGCTGATTTTTCGGCAGGCGGTCAACGACGCGAAGAACCTGGTCCAGCTTTTCCTTGTGTTCCAGGGCCTCCACAGGCCGCGGTCCCAACTGCTCGCTCGGAAGCGCATCCACGTCGGCATCGCTTAGTGGGCTCATGCGGTTCTCCTTCTTTCGAACATCGAATGCCAGGTTTCGGCATACGGTGAATAACCATTGGGCCAGATGGTCCTCGACTCGGGACGGCTTCTCCTTGCAGAGCCCGGGCGCGTTCGATGTCGCCGAGAATCCACATGGCATAGCGGACGAGATGGCTCTCATGTCGTTCCAGCGCAGCCACGATCCATGTGGATTTCGACCGTCTTCCATCTGAGCCTCACCTGTAATAACGTTCGCCGCCGATGTTTCTTAGACTATTGTTTGAGACATGCGTAACGGCGATTTCGTTCAATGGTTTGAGGCCCTTGAGAAACGGCATCTCGCGAACCTGGAGTTTTCCGAGGTCCGGCGGGCAGTTCAGGCGCTTTCGTCCCTGTACGTGGAGCGTCGGGGCCGTCTGGGTGGAGCCTCAGCCGTGGATGGCGCCGGGAAGCGGGCCGCCTTCGCGCTGTTCTTCGGGCCTCTGCACTTTCTTCTCATACGCGAGGTAATTCGGGAACTTCAGGCTGGAGTTCCAAAAAGGGCTGCAATTCTGGACATCGGATGCGGTACGGGTGTGGCGGGCGCCGCATGGGCCCTGGCGATGGATCGCCGCCCGAGGATCATCGGCGTCGATCAGAATTCGTGGGCACTTCAGGAGTGCACATGGACCTATCGATCGTTGGGCATTTCGGGCGTAGCGAAATCAGCGGACCTCAATACGCTGCGAGTTCCTGCCGAAACCGCCGTCGTCGCCGCATTCACCATCAACGAACTCGATTCCGATACACGGAACCGTTTTCATAATGACTTCCTTGGGACCGCGCAGAAGGGCATGCCGGTGCTTGTAATCGAACCTATCGCGCGCAGACTGACATCCTGGTGGGACGCCTGGGCGCGCGACTGGACCGCTGCCGGAGGACGCGAAGACCACTGGCGATTTCGCATCGAGTTGCCGGAACGTCTTGCGCTGATGGATCGCGCGGCCGGACTCGATCACCAGGAACTCACCGGCAGATCCCTGTGGTTGCCCGGAAAGCCGTGATAAAATCCGGCGCCATGTTTTGTCCGAAGTGCGGGCAGCAAAACGACGACCGGGCGGTGTATTGCCAGTCTTGTGGACATTCCTTTCAAATCAAGCCTGCGCCCATCGACGTGGCCGCGGAACCTTACGCCGGCTTCTGGGTGCGATTCGGAGCAGTGCTTATCGATGCGATCATTGTGGCTGCCGCGACCGGCATACTGACCGCAATCACGTTTGGGGCGGGCGTCATCCTTTTCTTTTTCGGTCCGTGGGTCTATGAAGCGTGGATGATGAGCTCCGAATGGCAGGCTACGGTCGGCAAGCGCGCCCTCGGAATCAAAGTGACGGGGCTGGACGGCGGACGCATCTCGTTTGCGCGTGCGACCGGAAGACACTTCGCAAAATACATCTCACTATGCCTTCTGTTTGTCGGCTACATCATGGCGGCGTTCACTGCAAGAAAGCAGGCGCTTCACGACATGATCGCCGAGACGCTGGTTGTTAATCAGTAGTCCGAGTCCCAGGAGGTTCGGTGATGCGAAAAACGACATTCTTCTTCTTACTACTCGGGATCGGAAACGTCACAGCGTTTGCGCAAACCTCAACGAGTTCGGTCGCCTTCACGACCCGTGATCGTGGCGGCGTGGTAGTGGAAACGGCCGGTGGTACCGGGGCATTGACTGTTGGCTACGGCCGGGTTCAGCCGTCTTCGAGCACAACTCCGGCGGGGGTTGCCGTCTTCGGACTTCGTCAGAATGGGGTCCTGGTTTCGGAAGCCGGTGTTCCTGGATTGTTCACGATGATTAGCGGCCGTACCTATGCCGAAGCGAGCGCTCTGACGAACACCGGAGTAGCGTTCGTGAATTCCATCCCTTCGCCAATCAATATCATTTTCAATTTCACGGACCAGCAGGGAACCGATTTAGGGCAAGGCAACTTCACGCTGGGGGCGAATTCGCAAATTACAAAGTTCATCACCGAATCCCCGTTCAGGATCAGCGGCAACTTCGCGGGGACTCTTACATTCAGCGCGTCTGCGCCTGTCGCCGTGATCGCGTTGCGCACGTTCATCAATGAACGCAGCGAATTCCTGATGACGACGCAGCCTGTCACATCGCTGCCGGATTCCCTATCCGGCAGCCCGTTTACCATGGCGCATTTCGCCTATGGCGGTGGTTGGAAAACATCGGTGATCCTCGTCAATAGTTCGGACGCCGTATTGACTGGATCGGTGCAATTCCTCAGCGAAGGAACTGCCACGGTCGCTGGAGCGCCGATCTCGCTGAGTGTGAATGGCGGGCTCGCCGCGTCATTCAGCTACAACTTACGGGCGCGTTCATCCGTGAAGCTGGAAACCACAGCCCCGGCCGGTGCTGCGCTGCAGGTGGGGAGCGTGCTCGTCACACCGACCGCCGGCACCAACTCGCCGGCAGGATTTGCGGTGTTTTCGCAGTTCAATAACGGCGCGACGGTGTCGCAGGCGACCGTCCAGGTTCAACAGCCCGGGAATGCGTTTCGAAGCTACGTCGAGGTATCTTGTCGGGTGCCGGCTACTGTAGGTTGCGGCGTGGATCCCAGCCCAACGGTTCCAAAGCCCGGGCAAATTCAAAGCGCGCTCGCGATTTCAAACTCTTCGTCAACGGCCGCTACGTTGAATCTTGAACTGACCCTGCTGGATGGAACGCCGACGGGATTGACGGCCAGCGTCGTGGTACCGCCGTCAGGTCATGTTTCAAGATTCATTCAGGAGTTGTTCCCGACATTGAGTCTTCCATTCCGCGGGATTGTCCGTTTGTCTACAGGAGGCCAGGTCAGTATCGTCAACGAGCGCACAAGGTACAATGAGCGCGCGGATCTCCTCATTACGACCATGCCGGTAACCAGCGAGACGTCGTCATCGACCAGTGTGGACATGTTCTTTCCCGTCGTTGCGGATGGCGGCGGTTATTCGACGCAATTCATCTTGTATAGCGGTATCACCGGTCAATCGACCATCCGTTGAAGCCTGGGCAAAAGTGGCCTTCCAACTGCAAAGGAAATAGCGGGAGGCACCATTACATGCTTTGGACCATTTTTGTGATTCTTTTGATAATGTGGGCCCTGGGTATGGTTTCGTCCTACACCTTGGGTGGTTTCATCCACATTCTACTGATCTTAGCGCTGGTTGCAGTATGTATCCAGCTGATTACCGGCCGAAGGGCGTTGTGACCGATGCCGACAGCATAAATATCAATGCTGTCAGTAGCATGAGGATGGGGATTAGCCCGGCAGGGTAGCCCTGTTCCTCTGAGGCGTGCATGATTCTCTTGAGGGCCGCGAACGCCTTTTCATCGAGTTCGCGGCTCATGTTTTGAAAGCGTCCGGAAGTGCGGATCAGTCCGACCAGGGCAGTTACTATCAGAAGTTTGCTAAATATAATCACAAAGACAAGCATCCTACGCTAAGGGCGAAACCCGCGTCAATACTGGATCTCCGCCCATCCTGTAAAGCTTTCAATAACCTTAGATGCGATTATTGCGGGAGGTTTTTATGCCCGAAAAAAGGACTCTGGAGCGAGCCAGGAAGGCCCGCAGAGAAGGAAAAGCGCCGACAACTCAAGCGGGCGAATTCGTTCATGAGGAGATCGAACACATTCGCGAAGGAAAGCACGGAGCCCGCTCGACGAAACAGGCCATAGCGATCGGACTTTCAAAAGCCCGCCGCGCAGGCGTGAAATTGAGTCCGCCCAGGAAAGGAACAACCTCGGCGCGGACGCGCAAACAGGCCGAACGCGACCTCGCGCGCGGCAAATCAGGGAAGGGAAAGCGATCACCCAAGCGATCCCGCGCGGTTCTACGGGCGTTGAAGCGGGAAGGCCGCGGAGCGGCTTCGCGCGCCAGCCTGTCCCGGCAGGCACGGTCGGCCGCCAGAAAACGTTAACGTTTGCAGACATAGGCCTTGATGATCTTGCCCCGTTGTCAGTAATATCCAGGATTTTAACGGCGCCAGAACGGGAGTCTTATGCAACCAGACGGGGCAAAGATCGTTCTTGCGGCGAGCGACTCGGAATCTTCGGAGTACTTACGCAGTACGTGGCGCCAGATGTTGTTGGCTTGCCTTCCGGCTCGCTACGCCCGCTACATGTCCGATATCTCGTTCGACAACGAAGTCTCACCGGATGGCCAGGCCAAATACGTCCCGCACGGCCTGCGCATCGTCGAGAGCCTTCTTCTTGAAAAGTTCGATCCGGATGACATTCGAGTGTGTTATCCGGATCAGCTTCACCTTTTCGTCGGCGATGCCACGCGTGTCGTTGGCATTCATGCGCACAATCCCCTGGGGATCACATTTGCGACAGACGTGTACGTGCATCTCTACGGCCGGTACCTCGAGCCCGTGAATGCGGCCGAATTTCGCCGCCTGATCACGCACTCGGTGCTGCGGCAGCACAAGCATCACCTGAAAATCATCGTCGGTGGCCCGGGGGCCTGGCAGATCGACAAGAAAGACCTGCAGGACGAGTGGTTGATCGATTGCCTCGTCGATGGCGAGGCAGAGGACGTGGCGCTGTCGCTGTTCGAGGCGGCCGTCCGGGGTGAGCCGCTTCCGCGCAAGGTCTCCGGACATAGTCCCGCGCTCGAGCGAATTCCGCGGATTCGTCATCGATCAACGCTGGGTGTGGTCGAGATCACTCGAGGCTGCGGCCGCGGCTGCGATTTCTGTTCGGTTGCGCTGCGGCGCGGCAAAAGCATTCCGCTCGATCAGATTCTCGACAACGTCCGCGTGCAGGTCGCTGAAGGCGCGGATTCGATCCTGCTTACGACGGAAGACCTTTTCCTGTACGAGCAAGGCCCGAAGTTCGAAACTAATTTTCCCGCGCTCAAGCGGCTTTTCGATTCCGTTGCTGGTGTGCCCGGCGTGAATTACGTGATGCAGACCCACGGAACCATGGCGCCGGCAGTCTTGAATCCGGGAATGATCGAAGAACTTTCCGAGGTCGCCGTAGGCAAGTCCGTCGGGAAACACCGCGCATCCACGCACCCTGAGAAGCGCTTTGCCAATCTCTTCATCGGCATGGAAACGGGATCGGTCCGGCTCTTCAAGCAGCACATGAAAGGGAAGGCCTATCCTTTCCGCCCCGAGCAGTGGCCAGACGTGATTTTGAAGGGAATGGACGTGTTGAACAGGAACAACTGGTTCCCGTTCTGCACTTGGATCATCGGGTTGCCCGGCGAGACCGCCGCGGATACCAAAGAGTCTCTCGACCTTCTATTCGCGCTGCGTGGTACCAAGTGCGCCGTCACGCCCACGCTGTTTGTTCCGCTTGAGGAGACACGCCTGGAAAGACGAGGACACAAGAGTGCGAAGCTCATCGAGTTGACCGACCTGCAGTGGGAGTTTTTCTTCACGTGCTGGCGATACAACCTCGATTTCTTCCGCAACACGCCGCGAGCCCACTGGACTGCCAACCTCGGCGTACCCATCTACTACTACGCGCTAGGCCGCCGCCTGTTCGGTGAGCAGATAAAATATCCGCTGTTCCGGCTGGGTCACGTTCCCGAACGGTTGATGCGGGGAAAACTGTATCTGGATCTTTCAAAGGGCGAGCCGAAGTACCGCGTGCCGGATCATGTCGAAGTGCCGTCACACGACATGCGGCCGATCCTGCCCGAGGCATATTAAGTTTTGCTCACGTTTCACACGTCGAACTCCGCCCAGAGAAATGTGTGATCAGATGCGCGCGGTGCGCGGCGCGGTTCGATGTCCACATCAACTTGCCTGCACTTCTCCGCCAGCGGGCGAGTCGCAAGAATGTGGTCGATGCGCCATCCTTTGTTTTTCTCCAGCGAGCTTGGCCTTAGATAATCCCAAAATGTGAAAAGTTGTTTCTCGGGATAGAGGTGGCGAAAAACGTCCACGAAACCCCACGAAAGAGTTTGCCTGTATGCACGGCGGACATCCTCGTGAAAGCACACATGCCTGAGGTGTTTTTCGGGACTGTGAACGTCGATGGGTTCCGGCGCGACGTTCATGTCCCCACACCACAGGGCGGGCCGGTCCGGGGACAAATGGCGTGCAAAATAGTTCCGGAGACGTCCGTACCACTGAAGCTTGTACTTATATTGCGGGGAGCCCAGCTTGAAGCCATTCGGAACGTAGGTATTGATGACAGGAATACCACTCACCACGACGCGCATCAACCGGGCATCGTCGATCTCCGGTAACTGATCGTCGAATCCGTAAAAGACTTCGTCGGGTGCCACGCGGGTCAGGACGGCCACGCCGTTATAGGACTTCATGCCGCGATAGTGAAGGTGGTAGCCGGTCGAGGAGAGGATCAGCGCGGGAAATAACTCGTCCTGGCACTTTGTTTCCTGGATGCAAAGCACGTCGGGCTGGTGTTTTTCGAGCCAGGCCAGGATCACGTCCAGCCGGATACGGATGGAATTCACGTTATAGGTGGCAATTTTCATTGCAAACTGAACCATTTTTTGACCGTCAATTAATGTAGGAGGAGATTGCCATGGGAGATAACTCTAGTAGTAGTGTGGCTTCCGTAGCCATTGTCGTCATTATCCTGCTGGCGGTGTTCGGTTTCTATATGGTGTTCGGCCGGGGCGTTCAGGCGAAAAAAGATATCCACATCGATATCAAGCCCCCGGGTGCAATAGTACTTCCAATTGGTGGTAGATAAGGTGTCTAAGAACCTGCCAATTCGACGAACACCAAGCTGAGGATTACGCGAAAAAAGTACGAATCGAGCCTCCCAAACAGACCCGGCAGGAAGACCCGAGAACGAAGCGGATGCGCTCGAAGGTCGGTGGCCAGCACGATCACGGCCCCGCTCAGGAAAACAGGAACAGGAAACCTTGAGTAAAATGGGGGCATAGCCGCGAATTACGCCAATTGCGCGAATGGGGCGCATCAAGGATTTTTTTTGCGCCCCATTCGCGCAATTGGCGTAATTCGCGGCTATGCCCCCATTTTTTCTTGTATCCTCCTGAGAGGAGGTCTATGTCAAACCCTCTATTCGCGAAGAAGCCAGTCAAGCTGCTGCTCGAGGAAATGGAAGGCGAGAACCGGTTGCGCCGTATTCTCGGACCCGTTCAACTGAGTTCGCTTGGTATCGGTGCCATCATTGGAACCGGCATCTTTGTATTAACGGGCGTGGCAGCGCACGACAAGACTGGGCCGGCGTTGATGGTGTCGTTTGTCGTTTCCGGGCTGGCCTGCATTTTTGCGGCGCTCTGCTACGCCGAATTTGCCTCAATGGTTCCCGTTGCGGGCTCGGCATACACGTATGCCTACGCGACGCTTGGCGAGCTCTTTGCATGGATCGTCGGATGGGACCTGGTATTGGAATATGCGGTCGCATCAGCTGCGGTCGCGCACGGCTGGTCTCACTACTTCCAGGATTTCATAGGTATCTTCGGCATACACTTGCCATTTGCGCTGGCCAACACGCCGTTTGATCTCGATCCGGCGATAGGGACGTACGGCCCGACGGGCAGGATCATCGATTTTCCTGCTTTGGTGATCACGGCGATCGTCACAGCGATCCTCGTCAAAGGAATCCGGGAAAGCGCTTCATTCAACGCGTTCATGGTGGCTGTGAAGCTTGTTGTGGTTCTGATGGTGATCGGCGTCGGCGTTTTCTATATCGATCCGCGCAACTGGCATCCGTTTGCGCCATACGGACTCACGGGAGTGAGTTTCTTTGGAAAGACAATTTTCGGCCAGACAGGTATAGGCGGAGAACCGCTGGGAATGTTGGCCGGCGCAGCAACGATATTCTTTGCGTATATCGGATTTGATTCCGTTTCCACCCACGCCGAGGAAGCCCGAAATCCGCGTCGCGATGTGCCTATTGGCATCATCAGTTCTCTCATAATCTGCACGGTTCTCTATATTGCAGTGTCCGCGGTTCTGACGGGAATGGTTCCGTACGACAAGATCAACATCGATGCTCCAGTATCCAATGCCTTTGCACAAGTTGGACTTCGGTGGGCGCAGTTTTTGATTTCCCTGGGGGCTTTAACCGGCATCACCTCCGTCCTCCTGGTCCTGATGCTGAGCCAGCCCCGTGTCATGCTGGCAATGGCTCGCGATCGCCTGATTCCGCCGTCGTTCTTTGGAGCCATCCACGAAAAATTCCGGACACCGTGGAAGGCGACCATTCTCACGGGTCTGTTCGTGGCTGTCCAGGCATCGCTCCTGCCGCTGCGCATTTTGTCGGAGTTGGTAAATATTGGTACATTGCTCGCGTTCGTCATTGTGTGCGCAGCGGTTCTCATCATGCGTCGAACGAACCCGGAGCTTCCGCGTCCTTTTCGTGCGCCGCTGTTTCCGTTCGTTCCTATCGCCGGTATCGCGATTTGCCTTCTTTTGATGTTCTCGCTGCCGGGAGAAAACTGGTTGCGCCTGTTCGTCTGGCTCATTATCGGTTTTGCGATCTACTTTACCTACGGCAGAAAGCACAGCGCATTGCGCCACATGAATCAGGCAGCAGCTTCTAAAGTAACGATCAAACGGTGAGCCGGTCCTCGAGAAGCCGCGCGCCTCTGAAAAAGAGGTACAAGCCCGCAATTTGGATCATGTGGTAGGCGTCGTTGTGGTTGAAGTCCTGGTGAGACCGAAAGCCCGTAAGCTGGATAGCGAATCCCGCCAGAGTCAGCATGATCCCACCCAGGAGCCATGCGCGGCTCTCATCGTCCCTCCGGATTGAGGACGCGAGAACACCGGATACCATAAATGCGCCGCTTGCTCCGATCGAATAGATGGTGATGTTCCACAGCGCCCGCAGGGCGGAAGCGCTGAGTTCAAGCGAGAAGCCGTGATAAGTCCCTCCGACGAAGGCGGCAACGGCTCCTGTGATGAAGCCGATAACCCATAATCGAACGGTCAACCGATTCCTGAAGTTGACTACTCTCAGAAGCCTACCCCCGAAATACAGGCTGGCCGCGCCCAGGGCGTAGTCCGTCAGCATTGTGACCGGTTCGGTGACCTGCATGGATTTTGATAGCATAGTGAATTCTTTCTGAAGGAGAAACAGATGACTTATTACGGAGCTAAAGAATTGGCAGAATGGTTCAGAACGGTTCGCAACAATACCATCCGTGTTGCGGGAGACATCCCCGAAGACAAATATAGCTTTAAAGCTGCGCCCGACACTCGCACCGTGGAAAAGCTGCTCACGCATATTGCGCTGGGATCCCGGTTTGCGTATCTGATTCACGGTGTCGAACGCCGGACGACACTCGAGGGGTTCAATTTCCCCGCATGGATGCAGCAGATTGGCGCAGAAGAGTCAAAGCCGCGCACGAAAGCGGAAGTCATCGCGTTGTTAAGAGAGGAAGGGGAGAAGTGGGCCACTTTCCTCGAAGGCGTCCCGGAAGCTTTTCTCGGCCAGGTTCTTGCCATGCCTGCGGGCGCAACGCCACCCGCCAGGAGCCGCTTCGACATGATTCTCTCCGTCAAGGAGCACGAGATGCATCACCGCGGGCAACTGATGCTCATCGAGCGCATGATCGGCATCGTGCCTCACATCACCCGCGACATGCAGGCGCGCATCGCCCAGGCTCAGCAACAACAGACCCAGGCCACAGGTTAGTCCAGCATTACTGTAGCGGCGGTCTATGACCGCCGGTCCAGTGCTCAATGCCAGCGGATCAGGCTGAGCAGGTTCGAGTAGTCATCGGTCCAGAGCTGGAAGTCTGTGGGACGTGTCACGCGCTTCCAGGTGGGATTGGCCGCAATGGGACCGAGATCCTCGAGGCGGCGGGCAGCGACAAGATGATTGGCGCTGCTCTTTCCTTCTTTTCTCAACTCACCGGCATCATCAAACCTGGAAAACGCAACCAGACCTCGATCGATGACCAGCGACGAAACCAGCCGTTCCACGTCGAGAAAGCGATTGGATACATGGAACAGAAGAATCCCGTCCCGGGCGAGCTTTGACAGATAGAGCTCGAGCGCTTCGCGTGAGAGGAGATGCGTGGGAACGGAATCCGAGCTGAATGCGTCCAGCATGAGCAAATCGAAAGATTCACTGTCGGCCCGTACCAGTTGCAGGCGTCCGTCGCCGATGACCACATCGCAATTCGAGCCGCATCGAGTGAGAAACGTAAAATACCGGCGGGCGATCGGCTCGATCGATGGATCTATCTCATAGAACGTCACGTGATGGCCGGCGTCCGCGTACGCCGCCATCGTGCCCGAGCCCAGGCCGACCACACCGAAACGCTGCTGCGGCCCGCGTTCACGCAACATCTCCACTACGTTAGCCACCGAGCCGTCCGGGTAGTAATAAGACAACGGCTTTCCCGCCCGCGCCGCATCCGTACTCTCGATGCCGTGCAGCGTGTCCCCGTGCAGAAACTTTCGAAGATGCGTGTCCGGCTCATCCAGCACCTTTTTCACGCCGAAGAAATTCCGTCCGACATAGGCCCGGTTCGCACCCTCAATGTAGTCCGGCAGGATGAACGAATACGCGATGATGAGGATCGCAAACGCCGTGGCAAATCGTTGCACGTGATCCTTGAGTTTGTAGCACACGAAGAGAAATGACGTGTGGGCAAGCGCAACGGCTTCCGTACTGGAATCGAGCCCCGTGGCTCGAAAGACGATCCAGATGACGAGAATCGCAGCCCCGAACAGAGCCGGAACAAGCCAGTTCGGCTTTTCATTTTTACCGGTGCGAAAGAATCCCAGCGTGGCCACGATCAGCGGATACTCGAGAACCGTCTTGAAGGCGGCCGGCGCAATGGTCGCCGTGAAAACACCACCAAGCACGCCGCCCAACGCGATCCAGAAGTAGAACTCCGTGAGATGCTGCGGCGCCGGACGGCTTTCCGCCAGCGCCGTATGACAGAGCAGGGCACCGCAATACAAAAGGACCAGGTGGCCGCCGATGATGATCCAGTTCAACCCCGGCGGGGCCACCACTCCTGCCGCAACTACCGGAAACGTTGCCAGCAGGACGACGGGAATCAGTCTCGATACGCGTGCGGACGTCACGCGCAGGCGTCGAGCGAAAGCAAGTATGAAGGTCACAAGATAAATCGCCAGCGGGACTATCCAAAGAAATGGCGCCGATGCGAGATTGGCGGCGATGTGATTCGTTACCGCCAGCATCAATCCAGACGGCACGAAAGCGGCCGCGACCCAATACAGACGCGTGCGAAAAACTGTAGCGGCGGTCTGTGACCGCCGGCGGGCACAGACCGCCGCTACAGTTTTCGCACGCGGCCATAGCAATGCCGAGGCAACAGCCAGCAGCCCCAGCAACACGATATAACCCACAAGCCACAAGCGGCTCTGCGCCGCAACGCCCACGTGCGGCTCCACCAGGAACGGATATGCAATCAACGCGAGCAGGCTTCCCGTGTTGCTGGCCGAGTACAGAAAATATGGATCGCGCGCGGAGGAATCTTCGGTTCGTGAGAACCAGTTCTGCAGCAGCGGTGCCGTCGTCGATATGACAAAGAAGGGAACGCCTACGGACGCGGCGAGTAGCGCGAGAAGCTGTAGCGACGGGTGTTGGAAGAAAGATTCCGTGGAAGCACCGGCAAATTGGATCGGGAGGAAAGCGAGCGGAAGCAGCAGAACGACGCCGTGAGTGAGAATCTGTTTCCGCACATCGGCTACGCGGCCAAGCGCGTGCGCGTAGACGTAACCCGCCAGCAGCATGACCTGGAAAAACAACACACACGTGGTCCAGACCGCGGCGGCTCCTCCCAGGAAAGGGAGGACCATCTTGCCAACCAGCGGCTGGCAGACGAAAAGCAGGAATGCGCTGGCGAACAGCGTCATTCCAAGAACGGGCACTCTTAAGCGGCTGACTGGGCTTATTGGGTTAACTCCGGATGCAGTTTGATGTACGCATCATAACGCATGCGAAGAGTCTTGACCGGATTGGCATTTTCAGTGGCCAGTATGTTTCGCTGTGTGACGCTAAGGTACATCAGGTACTGGCCGTCGTTGTAGGAGGAGCCGGCCGGATCTTTTGGATCCGCCAGAAGGATGTATGCGACATGAGACGTCTTGCCGTCGCACGGAGCGGTCGGATGCTTCGGCTCCGTCTCGCAGGTGCACCGGCTGTCGCCTCCTTGTTTGTCGGCAGCTTCCATCGCGGCCATCACCCGGTCGGTGATTGTTCCTCGTACGCCTCGAAACGCTCGGGCTGCATCCTGCACCACTTCGGGTTTTGTAAGAATGTTTCCCTGAATCGAAAAGAAAATTCTCTCGTCGGGAATACTGCCTTGAATGGCGGTTGAAACTTTGCCGTTGTCGCTCCCGTTGAATGCGGCACTGCGGCCTCGAAGGTCCACAATCCCGAACTGCTTGCTCTCGACGCGCGGGTCCTGCTGAAGCAGCCGGATGATTTCCTGCGGATCCGTTCCTTTCTGGATTTCCTGAAACACAAGCATCTGGGTCCTGCCCGACACATCGATCGCAGCCTGGCATGCGGCTACGCCTTTGCCGGGCACGACAACGGCCTGGACCGACATTAAGGTGCGCGGCGGTTCGAGCATGACACAAGTGGCCGAAGCGATGACGACTCGGCCTGTCTTCTGGTCGACGCCGACAATGGACCAGGTTGCCCACGCAGGGACCTGGAGGGCTAAGAGCAGAATGGATATGAGAACGGCTCGTTTCATTCGGGAATCTAAACTGTAGCGGCGGTCTGTGAAGGTGTGAATGAATTGCAGGGAAGGGTGTTCCCCTCCTCGGAGAGGAGGGGAGGCTGCGCCATCAAGAAAACGCTGCGAAGCCTCCTCATGAAGGCGCAGACGGGGTGGTCAGTCCCGGATAACGTTTTAATGTCAAGATGTACCACAGTGACCACCCCGTCTGCGCCGCTTCGGAGGCTTCGCGACTTTTAATTACTGGCGCAGCCACCCCTCCTCTCCGAGGAGGGGAACACCCTGTCCTGCAATTCGTTCACACCTTTATGACCGCCGCTATAGTCAGGACATTTATTGGTGGAACCGTCCCACGATGATCGCTTTCCCGAGGATGTGTCCATCCATTGCCTTGAAGGCGGCCATGCGAGTGTTCGCAGCTTCCTGTGGAGTTGCCGCCGGCACATCGAGTTTCATGTCCAACGCGTACAGTTCGAATGTGTAGTGATGATAAGGTCCGGCAGGGGCGCCAGGACCCATGTAGCCGCTTGCGCGCAGGCTGACCTGGCGGGTGCCGTCAGGCAGTTCTGCCCCGGCTCCGACACCTTCCTGGAGACAGAACCGGCTCCGGATCGTGCATGAGCAGAACGAAGCTCTGCGTTCCCGGGGGCACCTGTGTCCATTTCAATTCCGGGGATACACCCATCGGACCGACGTACTTCGCCGGTATGACGGCCCCATCTTCGAATGCGGTCGTCGTCATGATCAGTGGTGGAACCTGCGGACCCCGGCCGCCGCCGCGACGTTCTTGCGCAATCGCTGGAACGATGCCAGCCGTCAGTAGAACCACCACGACCATAACAGCCGTGATTGATCGTACATTCATTTGCATTTTTCATTCTCCTCGTTAAGTTTGTTGACGTACCACAACCGAAAAGTATGTCACATACGACCGCTGTAGTCGCGCGCTTTGGCTCGCGTTCGCACAACCTCTGGAGATTCCCTCGAAACCAGCGAGCGGTACAATACGAAAGCGGAAATGCCGCACGCGCCGAGCACGGCTGCCATCGGCATCGCGGTGCCGTTATTCACAGCGCCGACCAGCGAGGCCGCCGTTGCCGCCAATGTGAACTGAAGCGTTCCCAGAAGCGCGGAAGCGCTGCCTGCCCGGTGGCCGTGTGGAGCGAGTGCCAGCGCGGTCGTATTTGGATAGAGGAATCCCAGCAATGCGACGTAGACGAACAGCAGCGCTGCAGTGACCGGAAGTCCGGCCGTTCCGGTCCAGGTTGTCATGATCAGCAGGACGCAGGCCGCTGTTTGAACCGCCAGAACCCTCCCGATCACTTTGTCACCGTCGAGCCGTCGTGTGAGCCGGATGTTTGCCTGCGATGCCGCGATCAGACCGACCGCATTGGCGCCGAAGAAAAATCCAAAACGATCGGGCCGAACATGGAAGAGCTCGATGAATACAAAAGGTGAGCCGACGATATAGGCGAACATTCCCGCCATGCCCAGCCCGCCTGTCAGCGCGTAGCCGATGAAGGCTTTGTCCGTCAAAAGCTCGTAATAGCCCCTCAGGACATCCCGTACAGCGAGCCGGCGTGCTGTTTCAGGACGAAGCGTTTCAGGGAGACGCAGGACGCTTGCGGCCAGCCCGATAAAACCCGCGCTCGCGTGGAGCCAGAAAATCGCTCTCCATCCGAGCCATATGAGAATCTGCCCGCCCAGAATAGGCGCAAGCACAGGCCCGACGCCCATCACGAGGACGAGCAGCGAAAAGACTCGTACGGCTTCATGCGCCTCAAACAAGTCGCGTACAACGGCGCGTGCGATGACCTGGCTGGAGCAGACACCAAGCGCCTGCAGGAATCGCAACACGATGAGCTGGTCGATCGACGTTGTGACCGCGCATCCGGCTGACGCCAGAACAAAGAGCACGAGTCCCGCATAAAGCGGCAATTTCCTTCCGAAGCGGTCCGAAATCGGTCCGTAAAACGCTTGCCCGATGGCGAGTCCCAGAAAGAAAGACGCGAGCGAAAGCTGGACATGGCCTTCCTTCGCGGAGAACTCCTGGACGAGGGAAGGCAACGCCGGTAGATACATGTCGACCGAAAGGGGAGTCAGCGCCGTCAGAAGGCCAAGAAGCGTGATCGTTCCGTTGTGCCGGGGAGGCATGCACTGTGGACTCTAGCAGAACAAAATCACTGATGGCCACTGCCCAAGCATTGTGTGTTATACATTCCCCATGAAAACGCAACATATCGGCATCCTTCATCCAGGGGCGATGGGCATTTCCATTGCAGCATCGGCCCAGAATAGCGGGCATCAGGTCTATTGGGCATCCGAGGGCCGTGGGTCCACAACACAGGAACGCGCGGCAAAGTTCGGACTTCGTGACGTGCGCACACTGGCCGCGCTTTGCGCCGAGTGTCCGATTCTCATCAGCGTCTGTCCGCCCCACGTGGCGGAGGACGTTGCGAGGAGCGTCCGCGAAACCGGCTTCAACGGACTTTATGTCGATGCGAATGCGATCTCTCCGGAGCGAACAATCCGAATCGGTCAAGCCATGGCGGATGCGGGGATTAGCTTTGTCGATGGCGGGATTATTGGCGAGCCCGCGTGGAAGCCGGGCAGCACGTGGCTCTATCTGGCCGGATTGCGCGCCGCAGAGATCGCCGGATGCTTTTCGGCGGGCCCGCTCGAGACCAACGTTCTTGGAGCAACAATCGGCAAAGCTTCGGCGCTCAAGATGTGTTTTGCGGCCTACACGAAAGGATCCGTTGCGTTGCTGTGCGCGATCCTGGGGACTGCGGAAAATCTGGGCGTGCGCGAGGCGCTGTTTCAACAGTGGAGGCGCGATGATCCGGACTTTCCTGACAGTGTCTCGAAAAGAATCCGCAATGTGACCGGCAAAGCCTGGCGATTTGTCGGCGAAATGGAGGAAATCTCCAGCACCTTCCGTGATGCCGGACTGCCCGGCGAGTTTCATGCTGCAGCCGCAGCGATCTATCGCCGCCTGGCCCAATTCAAGGATGCACAAGCTGCGCCTTCTCTTGAGGACGTTCTCAGCGCGCTGCTTCAAACAGAAAACGAGCTGAACGCGGGCTAAAGCCCGCGACTACATTGGGGACGAGCATGGTTCAAAAGCGGAGGATGGTTCCCAAAATGTAGTCGCGGGCTTTAGCCCGCGTCTTTCCTACCGCGCCGAAAGCTGTTCCGTTAGAAGCCCGACGTGCTCGGCTCCGGCTCCCTTGGCGATGTCGATCAACGTGGCCACGTCATTGAACAATAAGTCACTGTCCGCCTGAACGAAGATCGTGCGGTCTCCGCGTGTTCTGAAGATCTCCTGTAACCTCGGCATCACGCCGGAGAGTTCAAGAAGCTCCTGATTGATTCTGATCGTGCCATCGCCGCGCAGACTCAGGACAATCGCCTCTTCCCGTTTTTGCTCTGGACCCGGTGGAGCTGGCACAGGAACCTGTGTTTTAAATCCCGTCTGCGCCTGCGGTGAAATAACCATGAAAATGACGAGCAGAACAAGTAAGACATCGATAAGTGGTGTAACGTTGATCTCTGACTTCCGCCGGAACCGAACAGCCTTTCTGGAACGATTCTTTGAGAACATTGGAGCCTCCGTTTCCACACTTAGAGACTCCGGCGGGCTTGTGTTTGTTCCCGCGATGTTACTTCATTGAAATGCCGTTGCGAACCGCCGATAAGCCGCCAGGAGCGACGATTTGAATGCAATAGCTGCCGCGCCGGCGACGATTAGGGCCCAGACGCCAAAAGGCAAGCCATTGCTCGAAAGCGCCTGTTGGCCGGAACATCAACAGCAATTGATAGTTGTCAGACCAGAATAAGAGCGTGAACAGCGCCGCAGTCACCGTCAACAGATCGAAACTTGTAAAAGTGCAGGCGAGGATCGCCACTTCTATCAAAAGGAGAATGATTTTCGAAAAGTATGGCTGGACACCAGCCATGACGATCGTCGGGCCGGGTAAGATCGCCGCGACCAGGATCAGGGCGAGGAACATAGCGAGCCGGGGACGGCTCACCACTCGCGAAGACCCAGAGATCACCAGGGCAACGACAAGTGCGATGCTCACGGCTAAAACAACGGGATAACAAACGGCCAGCACGCCGGGCCATGTCGTATTGACGAATAACCGAATCGGTAAATAGATCACCCCGAAGCTGTCCAGCGACATTCCTAATCTGGTGGTGCCCAACCAGACCAGAAACGTGTCCATACCGAGCAGGCCCAATCCAATCAGCGTTCCCCGCAGGATCGCAAGCCCGCATGGCTCTGACGCGGCCCTCCGATCGCAGAGCCAGGAAAACGTGGACAATTTAGCGGGAGCCGTCCTGCGGACGGCCCGTTCAATGGGAATAAGGGCGAAGAACGTCAAAGAGCCATACGCAAGAGCCAGAAGTCCGGTAACAATTAACGCGGTCGATCTGCCCGTGGTGGGGACCAATGGTCCCATACCCAGTACCGTACCGGATTGTTGGTTATTTCGAGTGCGGCGGTGGCCCCCGCTCGCGCCGCGACGTAGTCGTAGACGACCGAAAAGGTAGCCGTATCGATTTGACTCTGGCCGCCCACCGGAGCGTTGAATCTTTGGATATATTCCTGGGCGATTCGTCGCAAAACGCTGCCGTCAAACGAAATCTGGCTTCGCGGAGCCAGACTGACTCGTGGAAAGAAAATGAAGAACAGCAGCAGGCCGACGGCCGCCAAAGGAACCAGAAGTCCGTCCCTCGGTTCCCAGCGAGTGAGTCGAACGGGCATTGCAGGTTCCCGTCCATCGCTCACAGCAACG
>QHXD01000734.1:2211-5007 GCA_003223895.1 Acidobacteriota bacterium | reverse complement strand
TTTCATCAATGTAAATGACAGGCCCGGCCCCTTCATGATCGGCCCCGACACTATCCGGATAGAGGGGCGCAGCCATGTGCGCGAGACCGTCGGAGGGCTGACGTACGTCATCTCCCCGGCGGCATTTTTTCAGACGAATGTTCGCGCGGCGGCTGTGCTGCAGCGGTGCGTCACACAGGGCATCAACGGCCCGGACGGAAGAGTTGCGCGCGTGCTCGACCTGTACTGCGGCAGCGGCCTGTTTTCTCTTCCGCTCGCGGCCGCTGGCGCCCGCGTCACCGGCATCGACGAAAACCGGCAGGCGATCCGGGATGCGGAAACGAATGTCCGTCTGAACCGCATTCCGGACGGCCGTGTCCGGTTCATCTCCGCGCGTGTTGAAGAAGGGCTGACAAGAGCGGCGCGCGAAGCCTGGGATGCAGTCATCCTCGATCCGCCGCGGCAGGGGTGTCCGAAACCAGTCCTGTCGGCCGTGTTCCAGGATATTGCGCCGCCCCGCGCCGTTTACGTCTCCTGTAATCCCGATGCGCTGGCCGCCGAATTGCCGGCCATCCTGAATTGCGGTTACTGCACGGAGCGTATCGAGGCCGTCGATATGTTTCCGCACACCGATCATATTGAAACCATTGTGCGGCTCATCCGGAACCGCTAAGCGACTGGGCTTCCGAAAGAACTCCTGACCGTCGCCTGATTTGTAATAGACTGGCATTCGAAACACCATTGAAATTGGGCTTTCGAACGCACGCATCGATTTCTTAATTCGAAGAGGAGCTTTATGCGGGTAAAAAGAAAGGGAATTGCTGCCCTTGTCGGCTTAATGCTTACCGCTATGGGTTTCTGGGGTTTGTCCACTGTAGTCAAACGGACGTTGTCTTTCACTCCGTGGGAATCTTCACCTGGCTATCGACTCGTTTCCACCCAGCAAGTGCCCGATCTTGCGGAGATCTGCTTGCCTGAGGAGGAGCATGCCGGCACCGCTGCCAGGTCTGCCTCATTCGACAAAAACGATGACAACGATGTGTTGGCTTTATTGCGGGGCACGTCTGTATATGCCGCCTCGCAGGAAAGCGCGCAGACAGTTGAAGTGGGCCGCCAGCCAGTCCGGCGGCTCTGGGATACGGATCCCAGCTACGGCTCCATCGCGTTCGATACACGGACGGGCAAAGTATTTCTTCAGGATCTCAACCTGTGGGCCATCCGAATATTCGACCGGACGACAAATACTCCGGCCAATGCCGTGCGTTCTGAACCGGAGCGGGTCATTCAGGGTAAAGAAACCGAGTTGCAATTCAACACCTGCATGTACATTGACCCGAAGAACGGTGATATCTACACGGTAGAGAACGACGTTGGGGACAGTATTAAGGTCTTTTCCCAGGACGCATCTGGACATACCGCGCCCAAGCGGAACTTAAAGGTTACACATCGTGCTCACACGATAACTGTCGATGAAGAGAAAGAGGAGCTTTTCGTTTCGGTCAACTACCCGCCGCAGGTGGAGGTATACCGCAAGACGGCTTCGGGGAATGAAAAACCGTTGCGCGTCGTGACCGGAGAGAGCACTCGCCTGGCGGATGTGCACGGTATTGCCATTGACGACAAGGCCAAAGAGTTATTCGTGAATAATTGGGGCCATATCAGTCAATACAACGTTCCCGGTTCAGGTCGATTCGAAGACCCTTCGATAACCGTCTACCCCCTTGATGCAAGCGGTGACACTGCTCCATTGCGTGTCATTCAAGGTCCCCGGACCCAGTTGGATTGGCCGGGAGCCATGTTCGTGGACCCGGACAAGGGCGAAGTGTATGTCACCAACAGCGTAGGCCAGTCGATCCTGGTCTTTGGCGCGAAAGATAAAGGTGACGTGCCGCCGCGCCGCATCCTCAAAGGACCCCGGACGCGCCTGAGCTATCCCGCAAGTCTGGCTGTCGATATAAAGAATCAGGAGTTGTGGATTTCCAATCTGGGCAGTGCTTCCGCTACGGTTTATCCGCTGACGGCCAACGGGGACGTGGCGCCCCTGCGCACAATCCGCAGCGCGCCTGCGAACAAAGTGTCGTTGAAATTCGGCAAGACCCAGGCCGTGACGTATGACACCAAGCGCGAAGAAATATTGGTGCCGAACTGAGTGTCCCATCCGCAGATTGCGGCCTTCGCCAGGCTGGCGGGGGAAAACACGCCGCCCACTCACGTGTTGGAAGGACAAAAAACGCTGCTGAGCAGGACCATGCACGGCTTTGCATACGACGACGTTCACGATGAAATTGTTGTGAACAGCCCTCTGGCACAGGCGATCCTGACATTCCGCGGAGGAGCCAGCGGAGAGGAACCGCCGCTTCGGGTCATTCAGGGAACACAGACCCAAATACTCGGTGATGCTTATTCCGCTCTCGACAAGGTAAGCGTGGATGGGGTCAACAACGAGATCTATCTGCCTCTCGGTTTGGGCGACGTGCGCGGCCAGTCAAGAGATACTTTGCCTGCGATTCTCGTATTCGACCGGATGGCGAACGGCAACGTGGCGCCGAAACGAATTCTCAAAGGCCCCCGCACTCAAATTGTAGGCAACAAACCGCCTGTAGCCATTGATCCGCTCCATAATCTCGTGGTCGTCAACCTCAATAATGCGTTTCTGATTTTTGATCGCACTGCCAGCGGAGATACCCCGCCGAAAGCCGTAATTCGTGGGCCGCGCAGCCAGGTGGCGAGTACGGGTAATTTCAGGGTCTACGCGCCGACGGGCATGATTGTCGGCCGTTGCAGCGGGGAGTCGGTTTGCGCGTGGAGCGTTAACGA
>QHXD01000734.1:0-2192 GCA_003223895.1 Acidobacteriota bacterium | reverse complement strand
CTGGAAAATTCCGGTGAAACAAATTACGGGCTACCGGATATCGGGACTGGCGCTGGATCCTGCTCATAAAGAGGTCCTCTTTAGTGTCGCGGGGTGGGGTGGAGACGACTATCCGCCGTCGGGCATCATGAACGCGGTCTTCACATTCTCGTGGCCGGAGATATACAACTGATGGGTTTTCGCCGGGAGGTGCTCATGGAAACCAAGCGATTCTTGTTTACCGCAGCTGCCCTTCTAGCTGCCATTCTGCTTTCAACCGGGTCCGCTCCGCTTCACGCACAGGCGCAGACGCCGTTAGCGTTGATGGGGCAAGTCACCTCCGCCGAGGAAGGGCCGATGGAAGGGGTCGTGGTCAGCGCGAAGAAGAACGGCTCGACAATCAGCGTCAGCGTTGTCACCAACGCCCAGGGCCGTTTTGCTTTTCCCGCCGCGAGACTCGAGCCCGGAGGCTACACATTGAAGGCGCGGGCCGCCGGCTATGAGCTCGACGGGGCCAGGGCCGCGGACGTCGCCTCAGGCCAGGAAGCCAAGGTGGACATCAAGCTGAAGAAGGTGAAGAACCTGTCTGCTCACCTCACTAATGCCGAATGGCTGATGAGCATGCCGGGCCCGGACGAGCAGAAGCGGTTCCTGCTCAACTGCAACGGCTGCCACACGCTCGAGCGCATCATGAAGTCGACGCACAACGCCGACGAGTTCCTGGACGTCATCCAGCGCATGAGCCTCTATTATCCCGGCAGCACGCCCCTGAAGCCGCAACGGCTCGCCGGCTCTGCAACCCGCGATGTCGAACGCGGTGGTAACGGCAGGAAGACCGCGGAGTGGCTCGCGAGCGTGAATCTGAGCCAGCAGGAGACGTGGTCTTTTCCGCTCAAGACCCAGCCGCGGCTCACGGGCAAATCCACTCATGTGATCATCACCGAATACGATCTGCCGAATCCTCTGATCCAGCCGCACGACGTGATGCTGGATCGCGAGGGCAACGTCTGGTACTCCGACTTCGGTCAGATGTTCCTCGGCAAGATGGACCCGAAGACCGGCAAGGTAACGCAGTATCCAATCCCGGTAGTCAAGGCGGGGTGGCCGGAAGGCACGCTCGATCTCGAATTCGACAAGGACGACAATCCGTGGGTCGGCGTGATGTACCAGAACGCCATCGCGAAGTTCGACAAGAAGACCGAGAAGTTCCAGATGTGGTCGACTCCAAAGGAGTGGGATACGGACGGCGGTCAGCTTGGCCATCTCGCAATCGAAGGCACCCCAGCCGACAACAAGGTCTGGATCAAGAACTCCGACGTCGGCAACATCTACCGGCTCGATCTCGTCTCCAACAAGATGGAGAACCTCGGCAACTTCAAGGATCCGAAGACCGGCAAGCGCATCGGAACCTACGGGATTCATTCAGACGCGCAGAACAACGCCTATCTGCTCGATTTTTCGGCCGGAAACATCGTCAAGATTGATGCCAGGACCAAGAATCCGACCGTCTACCAGACTCCGACTCCGGACTCCCGCCCGCGGCGCGGCCGCGTCGATCGCCAGGGCCGGTTGTGGTTTGGCGAATATCAGGGCAACGCCATAGGCGTGTTCGATCCGAAGACCGAAGATATGACCGAGTGGAAGGTGCCAACGCCGTGGAGTGCGCCGTACGACGCCGTGGCCGACCGCAACGGCGAGGCGTGGACCGGTTCCATGCTGACCGACCGCGTGGCGCGCCTCGACATCAAGAGCGGCCAGTATACGGAATACATGCTGCCGCGCCCGACAAACATCCGCCGCGTCTATGTCGACGATTCGAAGAACCCCGGCACGCTCTGGATCGGCAGCAACCACGGCGCATCGATCGTGAAGGTCGAACCGCTGGACTGAAAGAATTAGCCGCCAATGACGCGAATTACGCGAACGGCGCTTCAACGATCATTTATTGCGCCGTTCGCGTAATTCGCGTCATTGGCGGCTAATTTCCTCGTTCCATTATGAAGAATACATCGAATAAATCCATCGGATCGCTGACTCTGGTTCTGAGTCTGAGTCTTCTGTTTTTGTGCGCATCGGCGTTCGCGCACCACGGAAATTCAGCATACGACGAGCAGGCGCGAGTCACCATTAAAGGAACCGTGACCGAGTTTGTGTGGACCAATCCCCACTCTCAAATTTACCTGGACGTGAAAGACAAGAACGGCAAGATCGTG
>QHXD01000733.1 GCA_003223895.1 Acidobacteriota bacterium | reverse complement strand
AAGGTTTGAAGGGAGAACTTGATTCGGCTCGAAAGAAACTACAGCAGCTTAATGAATCATCATCACGTGATAGTGGCCCCATGGCCCGTGACCGCGCCGATCTGCACGTCCAGGTCGCGGCATTGGAACGCGCCATTCAGGACAAAGAAACGGAGCAGGAGCACGATATCCCCGCCGCATTCGAGATCAAGCTCGCCAAACTGCGCGTCGTCGAACGCTGGCCCGAGCGCCGCGAGGAAATCCTTCGTCGAATAGAAGCCGGCCAGGCTCGCCAGCGGAAGCACGGGAACATCGACGACATCGGTTACCGTAAGCTTGCCCCGGATCAGCAAAAAGATATTGAGGCCGGCCAGCAGGCCGTCCGCCAGATGAAGGCGAGCGGCTGGATGCCGCAGGAGGTTCAGGATCCGGAGGTTCAACAATACGTCCGCAATCTGGCTGCTGAAATTGCAGCCAATTCCGATCTGAAGGTCCCACTTCACGTTTCCGTTCTCGACAGTCCTGAGATCAATGCCATCGCGCTTCCCGGGGGCTTTATGTTTGTGACGTCGGGGTTGATCCTTGCAGCCGAAACCGAAGCAGAATTGGCCGGAGTCATCTCACGTGAAATTGCTCGTGTTGCCGCCCGCCATGGGATCCGCGCGGCCAAACGTTCGATAATTTCGAAAATCTTTGTCCCGGCGGCCCAGGTCGCGACCGGATTATTTACAGGGGGCGTAAGCAACGCAGGAGTGTATTACGGCATTACCTACGGCACTCAGGGCCTGGGCATGCTGGTGGACCGCGCTCTGGTTGACGCCGATGGGAAGTTTCAGAAAGAAGCGGATCAGCTCGGAATCCAGTATGCCTGGAAGTCCGGCTTCGATCCGAGAGGGTTCGTCGCATTTCTGGATTCAATCGCCAGGGATAAGCAGCGTTCCCGGATTGGCAGTTCCTTCCGCACAAACTCCAGACTCGGTGAGCGAGTGGTGGATGCCTTCAGCGAGATCCAGTATCTGCCTCCCAAAGAGAACTACGCCATCGATTCTGCAGAGTTCCGGAAGACAAAGGAACGCCTGGAGAGACATGCACCTTGACGAATCGACCGACTTCCAAGATGCGAAGCTGATTTCAGCGTTTGAGGTTATTACGCTCGATTTTTTGTTGTTGTTTAACCTGCTCTCGCTCAGCTTTTTGGCGCGCCTTAAGGTTTTTCTTTTGTCTTTTCGTTTCTTTGGGCTGATTCTTCTGAGCTTCACGTTGCGCCCGCTGACGGGCCTTCAGGTCCTTCTTCTGCTGTTCCTGCTGCGCTTTGATAGTCTTTTCCTGCTCGTTACTTGCGGCCTGAGTCAAAGCGGGTGTCACACTTAGTAAGGAACCAGCGATAAGAGCAAACAAACTCTTTCTCAAAATCATTGGTAAAATCCTCCTTTTAGCCATGCCCGGGCATGCAAAAGCCCCTACTCCATTTCGACCCGGCGTGCGCCGAAAGCGTAAGCGAAATTATTACCAGGTGACCCGTAAAAGCCGTCTGAGGACACGTTTCCCTAGCGTCGCTGTTCAGAACTCCGAGGAGCGAAGAGCGCGGGAAACTGCGGGATTGCCGCCCCGTCGTGGCGGGGCTCCGAGGCACCATAATGAATGCCGGCCGGGTCGCTCATCACGGCCTGGCCGAATCCAAACGTGCCGGTACGAGGCGCGGTAACATTGAGCTGGTGTCCCAGCGCGGTCAGTTCGCGGCGAACGGCTTCGGGAACCAGAGGTTCAATGTTTACATCGCAACCCTGAAAGGTACCTTTCGTGAAGCGTCCGGCTTCCAGCGCCTCCTGGATATTGAAGCCGTAATCGGCAATGTTGGCGACGAACTGGGCATGAGCCTGCGGTTGATTGAACCCGCCCATGATCCCGAAACCAATACGGACGCCGTCCTTTTCCATGAATGCAGGGATGATCGTATGCAGCGGCCGCTTGCGCGGGGCCAGGGTGTTCGGATGATTCGGCTCCATTGTGAAGAGCGCGCCTCGGTTGTGCAGGATGAAGCCGGTTCCGGGCGCAACGACACCGGAGCCGAAGTCGGAATAAAGAAGATGTTAATACCCTCCATCGAGTCCCGCCTAATCAAAAGCTCGCGCGAATGTACGATTTTTATCGTTGATGTACGAGTAAACTCGTTGTACTGTAATTCGCATCCTATGACTCCCAGGAATCCGAAGCGAGAAGCACTTCCCCTCCCCACCGCGGCCGAAGTGGACATCCTGGCCGTTCTCTGGAGGCTGGGACCGGCGACGGTGCGTGAGGTCCACGAACAACTCGGCAAAGACAGCGGCTACACCACCACGTTGAAGCAAATGCAACTGATGACTGAGAAAGGACTGCTGGTCCGGAGCGAGCGTTTTCGATCGCACGTCTACGAACCGGCCGTTCCAAGGGAGCAGACCCAAAAACAGATCGCGGCCGATTTGCTTAACCGGGTTTTCGATGGTTCAGCCCAGAGCCTTGTGATGGGAGCTTTGTCGGCCCAGCCGGCCTCCGGCAAAGAATTGGCGCGCATCCGCGAAATGCTGGAGGAATTCGCGAAAAAGAAAGGACGATCCCAATGAGCGCCGCATATTGGATGTCGGGCCAGCTGTGGGTCGAGCGTCTCGGCTGGACGCTGCTTCATTTCCTCTGGCAGGGCGTTTTGATTCTGGGGGCGTACACCGCCGCGCGCCTGTCGCTCGGGCGTACGGCCACTCCGAACGCGCGTTATATGCTCGCATGCGCCACGCTCGCAG
>QHXD01000739.1 GCA_003223895.1 Acidobacteriota bacterium | reverse complement strand
TTCTTGATGCCCTGGTACTTGATGCGGAACGGCAGCCTGCTCAAGGCGTCACCGTTGCGCTTGTTCCTGGTTTGCCCCGGCGCGATCGGTATGACCTGTACAAAACCTCAGCGACGGATGCATCGGGACGTGTCCGCCTTCAAGGTATCGCGCCAGGCGAGTACAAAGCGTTCGCGTGGGTGGACATCGATGCAGACTCGTGGCAGGACTCGAGCATCATCCGGCTGTACGAGCATCGCGGAGAGCCGGTTCAATTTGACGAAGGCGAGCGGCGAAGCATTACGCTGAACGTGATTGGAAGATCGCAATGAACGCAATCCTTCTCCTTTCGCTCGTATTGCTGTTCTCCCAGGCGGCGCCCGTGGGCGCCCTCCTGGAAGGATCGCTTGTGAAGCTTGGAACGAGAGAGCCAGTTCGCGGCCGCATCCTGCTCACAAAGACAGATGGTAGCCTGAACGATTCACGAACTGCGGTTGCCGACGATAACGGGAAGTTTGTCATCGGCAATATTCTTCCGGGAAACTACCGTCTTTTTGCGGACGGTGAGAATTACGTTCGAGCGGAATATGGCTCAGCGATCGCGCTCGCCTCCGGGCAGGAAATGAGAAATGTCGTCGTGACGATGACACCGACGGGCGTCACCGTGGGCCGCGTGTTGAATCGACCGGGCGATCCCCTCACTAACATCTACGTCCGCGCATTGAAGCCGGCGTATCGACAAGGCGAGCGAAGTTTCACAGCCGTCCGGCAGGCTCAGCTATATTTTATCAGTGTGGCGCCCTATGACCTGCCTCGCATTGAGAGTCAGACCTACATTGTCCCAACACCGCCGTGTCTCGACTGTCGCGGAGAAGGGCAAGCTGAGATGTCACTAGTCCGGCTCCTGGCTACTGGAGACTTCATCGACCCCCGGGCAGTGGAAGGCGCCGTCTCTCTACCTGTCTACTTCCCGGGAACGACAGATCCTGCAACCGCGCGCCCGATCGTCCTCGAGGCTGGCACGATGTTTAATGCGGGAGATTTCATTGCGGTGGCTACGCGCGGTGTGACCGTCCGTGGGCGCATCATCGATTACCTGAATGGGCAAATGGTCGCGGGTGCATCCATCCAACTCGACACTCGCCCGCGGGCGAGCGGTTCCGTTTCGTTGCGATCGGTTCGTCCGGATCCCAACAACCCGGGTGCTTTTGAAATAGCCGGCCTTGTTCCCGGTTCGTACATTCTCACGAGCAAACTCGGTGACGATCTGGCCGCCACAACTGCTCTCGAGGTCCGCGACAGAGACATTGAGAATCTCGACATCGTTCTTCGGCCGCTATTCAAGGTCACGGGCAGGCTCGCGGGCGGGAACGTCGCGGGTCTCACTCAAACGCGCATCCTGCTTCAACCGCAGCTTGGGGGCATAATGACGCCCCAAAGTGCGGTGGTACAACTGGACGGAACGTTCACAATTTCAAGTGTAGTCGCTGGAGATTATCGCATCGCGATGGCAGGAGCTCCGAAGAGTTGGTACATGAAAACCGCGCGGTTGGGTACAACGGATGTCCTGGACAGAGTCGTTCGCCTTGAAGGGGAACCTAAGAGTCATTTGGAAGTCCTCATCAGCGGTAACGGCGCCACACTTGATGTTATCGTGCGCGACGATCAGCAACGTCCGGTTCCGCAAGCAATGGTCATTCTCGCCGCTGCTAAGAGTCTGGCGCTGACGGCAACGACGGATCCTTCGGGCCGGGCGCACATGGAAGGCATCGTGCCCGGCGCCTACAAAGTTTTCGCGCCAGGAAACCGCGAGGGGGAAGGCATCTGGCAGGATCCCGATGTTCTCGGTCTCTACGAGAATCGCGGCCTGGAGATTCGTTTCACCGAAGGCGGCAACCAAAACGTCGAATTGACCGTCATCTCGGAGTAGAGTGTAGACATTCTCCTTAGCACAAATCGGCTGGATGGCGACCCGCACCGCAGCACTTTGGGGTTCCATATGAGCGTCCTTGCACAGGATCTTTTCTATGCCGCCCGTCTTTTGAAGAAGCAACCAGGCGTCACAGCTATTATGGTGATCTCGCTCGCGCTGGGCATTGGGGCCAATACTCTGATCTTCAGCTTCATCAATGCGGCGTTCCTGCGGCCGTTGCCCTATTCCGATCCTGACGGACTGGTCATGGTGTGGTTCACGCCTCCTAACAAGCCTGCGCTGAATGAACCTCTTGGAAGAAGCGGGGCAAGTCGCCAAAATTGTTTCGCTCTAAAGGAGCGCAGCCGGACTCTGGATATTACTTGTCTCCAGAGCTTCTCAGTAAGCATCGGCCAAGACGAGCCCGGATCTGCCGAGACCGAACGAGTGCTTGGTCACCAATTCAGTGGCGACTTTCCCCGCCTTCTTGGGGTGACACCACTACTTGGCCGCTGGTTCACGCCCGACGAAGAACGGTTCGATGAGGATCCGGTAATCGTGCTCAGCTACGACCAGTGGCAAAAGCGTTTCAACGGTTCCCCGGATTCGATCGGAAAGAGGCTGCGCGTCGACGGGGCGCTGACCACAGTCATCGGCGTCATGCCTCAGGGATTCCAGTTCATAATTCCCAAGATCGACTATTGGGCCCCGTTTCTCAATCCTCCCAACGTTGCAGGCAGTCCGGTCCGGTTTCTGCAACTGCCGGCGCGTTTAAGGAGCGGCGTCAGTCTGGAGCAGGCGCAGAGTGAAATGAACGCTCTTGCCTTGAGTCTCGCTGAAGATTTTCCAGCCACAAATAAGGACTGGGGAATCCGGCTCGAGCCACTGAAGGAGACATTGAACGCCGGAGCTGCCGAGCAATTGATCCCCTTTCAGGGAGCGGTGGCGTTTGTCCTCTTGATCGCATGCGCGAATGTGGCCGGACTGCTGCTTGCTCGCGGGGCCGCGCAGCAGAAGGAATTGGCTCTTCGTGCTGCTTTGGGCTCCACTCGTTTTCGGATTGTCCGACAGTTGCTCACAGAAAGCGTTTTGCTCGCAATTCTTGGAGGGCTGTTTGGAGTCGCCGTTGGCTGGGCAGGGCTTCATGTAATGCTTACGATGCTGCCGTCCAACGGCGTTGGGATCACTATGGATATGAGGGTCCTTGCTTTCACTCTCTTGTTGTCCGTCATTACCGGGCTCGCGTTTGGAATCCTTCCCGCGCTTCAGGTTTCCCGCGCCGAGGTGATGGATGCCTTACGGGAAAACTCAAGGAGCGCAACCGGTGCCCGAGCGCGGCAGAGAATGCGAAGCGCGTTTGTCATTGTGCAGATTGCTCTTGCGCTGGTGTTGTTGACTGGAGCCGGTCTCATGCTCAAAAGCTTCCGAAGACTGAGTACAGTTAACTTTGGCTTCGATTCGCAGAACCTGACCACTTTTCAGATTCAGTTTCCCCGCGGCGCTTTTTCCAGAATAAGCAATGAGACCACGCCCACGGGAGCGCTCACCGTTGACCTCAGCCCCCGACTTAACGTTGTCGCCGAAGAAATTCGCGAACGTTTAGCGCAAATTGCCGGAGTCCAGTCCGCAACAGCGACGGTAACCCCACTTTTACGATTGACGATCGCGCCCCGGCGGCCTCGGAACGTGAAGCGCTTCGAGCGGAGTGGAATGCAGTCTGGCCTGAGTATTTCGACACGCTCAGAGTTCCTCTCATTCGCGGCCGAAAGTTCAATGCTCAAGATAGGATAACCGGCTCTCCAGTGGCGATGATCAGCAGCACGCTGGCCAAAAACTATTGGCCGAATGAGGACCCGCTCGGAAAACGAATTCACATTGGTTTCTTCAAGGACTCGCCCCGCGAGGTTGTGGGCATCGTTGGAGATGTTCAGCAGGCTGTTCGACAACAGGTACAACGGCCGCAAATGTATGTACCCTACGCGCAGTTGCCGCTCAACCAACAAGGCCAGGGGTACAGGGTCGTCAATTTTGTCGTTCGTTCCAATACCAGCGCTGCAGAGGTCATTCCAGCAATGCGGTCTGTCGTTGCTGAAGTCGATCGCGCACTGGCGATGTATGACATTCGGACCGTGGAA
>QHXD01000738.1 GCA_003223895.1 Acidobacteriota bacterium | reverse complement strand
GCCTCTTTCCGGATTTCGAAGCCAACATGGGCCACATCTAAGCATCTTTCCGGATTTCGGAACCTACAGCCGCGTATCGGTTAAAATGTTGTCACGATGAACAACAAAAGCCGCTTCCTGCACGGACAAAGGATTGAGCCACCAGCAATTGACGGGAACATGTCCATCGTGGACCTCATCGACAAGACCTTCAACGCCTACAACGCCGCTCGTTTCCGTGAGGCCTGTCATCTGTTTGCCGAGCGCATGCTGGCCGACGACGTGACCGTGGGTATGAGCCTTTCGGGCGCGATGACACCTGCCGGACTCGGCATGGCCGCGATTATTCCGCTGATTCGCGCCGGTTTTGTCGACTGGATCGTCTCCACCGGGGCCAATCTCTACCACGATACACACTTCGGTATCGGACTCGAGATGCGGCGCGGACTGCACAACCTTGACGATCGGGTGCTCCGCGAAGAAGGAGTGGTTCGCATTTACGACATCTTTTTCGAGTACGACGTTCTCCTGAAAACGGATTCTTTCTTTCGCGAGATCATCTCGGCTCCCGAATTTCAGCGGGCGATGAGCACTGCCGAATTCCATTACCTCGCCGGCAAATACGTTCTCGAGCGCAGCCGTGTTCTCGGATTGAAAGACAAGTCGCTCGTTGGTGCCGCGCACGAAGTGGGAGTACCCATCTACACCTCGTCGCCCGGCGACAGCTCGATTGGAATGAACGTCGCGGCAAAGGCTCTCGAGGGGAACAAACTCCAATTCGACGTCAATGCCGATGTGAACGAAACGGCGGCGATTGTCTACGGCGCGAAGAGGAGCGGTCAGAAGAGCGCGATTTTGATCATCGGCGGAGGCTCGCCCAAAAATTTTGTGCTTCAGACAGAACCACAAATTCAGGAAGTCCTGGGTCTCGACGAGAAAGGCCACGACTATTACCTGCAGATCACTGATGCGCGACCGGACACGGGCGGTTTGTCCGGTGCGACGCCGGCGGAGGCGGTCACATGGGGCAAGGTCGATCCGGATCGGTTGCCGGACGCCGTCGTCTGCTATCTCGATTCCACCATCGCTCTGCCGCTCATGACGGCTTACGCCATGGCAAAACGAAAACCGAGAAAGGTCAAAGACCTTTATCACCAGCGCGCCGAACTCGTCAGCTCGATGAAGAAAGCCGCAGAGAGTACAGGGAATCTGAAGAATGCATAGTGAAACCGTTAAGACCGTTCGCGCTGTCTGCCCTCACGATTGTCCGGATACCTGCGCCATGCTCGTCGAGGTCGATGAAAGCGGGCGCGCCGTACGTGTGAAAGGCGATCCCGCCAATCCCTTCACCCACGGCGGCTTGTGCGTGAAAGTGGCGCACTATGAAAAGCGCACCTATCATGCCGACCGGTTGCTGTTTCCGATGAAGCGGACAGGCCGGAAGGGAGAGGGCAAATTTCAGCGCATTTCGTGGGACGAAGCGATCGATACCGTGGCTGCAAGACTCGCTGCCGTCGCGAAAGAAGATCCTCAATGCATCCTGCCTTACAGCTACGCGGGCACGATGGGACTGCTTCAGGGCGGGAGCATGGATCGCCGATTCTTCCATCGGCTGGGTGCGTCGCTGTTGGACCGCACCATCTGTTCGAGTGCCGGAATGTTCGGTATGCGCTACACGGTCGGCGCCTCGGTTGGCACCAACCCCGAAACGGTGGATCAGGCAAAGTACATCCTGATCTGGGGATCGAATATCATCACGTCCAACATTCATCTCTGGCGCTACATTCTGAAAGCCCGATCGCAGGGAGCGAGGATCGTCACCATCGATCCGCTTCGCACTCGTACTGGCGAACAATCCGACGAACACATTCCGATCATGCCCGGGACCGATGGCGCACTTGCGCTGGGGATGATGCACATCATCCTGCGCGACGCCCTGCAGGACCAGGATTACATCGACCGGTACACGCTGGGGTTCGACGAGCTGAAAGCGCGCGTCCGGGAATATCCGCCGTCGCTTGTCGCCAGGATTACGGGGATCTCTGAAGACACAATCGAGCGAATCACACACGAATATGCGACGAACTCGCCGGCTTTCATCCGGGTCAACTATGGCTTGCAACGGCATGCGGGCGGCGGCATGGCGGTTCGCAACATTTTTTGCCTGCCGGCGTTGCTCGGTTCCTGGCGGTATCCGGGTGGCGGCGCGATGCTCAGCACGAGCGGCTTCTTTCCGTTCAAGTATGCGGTTCTCGAACGGCCCGATTTGATTCAGGGCCAGCCGCGAACGATCAACATGAGCCGGCTCGGCGAAGCTCTGACCCGTGCTAATCCGCCTGTGCGCGCCATGGTTGTCTACAACACCAACCCGGGCGCCGTCGCCCCGGACCAGCAGCGGGTTCTCGAAGGTTTGAGGCGCGAGGACCTGTTTACTGTTGTCCTGGAACATTTCCAGACGGACACGGCGGATTACGCAGATATTCTGCTGCCCGCCACCACTCAACTCGAGCACTTCGATCTGCATCGAGCTTACGGCCACACCTACGTCATGCTGAACACGCCTGCCATTCAGCCACTGGGCGAATGCAAACCGAATACGGAGATCTTCCGGTTACTCGCCGGCTGGCTGGGGTTTGAAGATCCTTGCTTCAAGGATTCCGATGAGGACATGGCACGCCAGGCTCTGGCCAGCCTGAATGGAATAACGCTCGAGGATCTACATGAGAAAGGGTGGATTCCGCTGGGTATTGGTGACGCGCCGTTCGCNCCAGGGCGGGTTCCCAACGCCTTCAGGAAAATGCGAGTTCTATTCGGAGCGGCTGAAGGACCTCGACCCGCTGCCGGCCTACATTCCTCCTCGTGAGGATCGGCTTTCGAATCCGGAGCTGGCGAAGAAGTTTCCGCTCGTGCTGATCTCGCCGCCCGCGCATCATTTTCTCAACTCGACGTTCGTACATCTCTTTCAGGACAAGGAAATCGGTCCGACGCTCGAGATCCACGAGTCCGATGCCGCAGTGCGCCAGATCAGGACCGGCAGCCCGGTTCAGATTTTCAACGACCGCGGAAATTTCCTGGCGAAGGCTGTGGTTACCGACCGCACACGAGCGGGTGTGGTGTGTGCCCCATCGATCTGGTGGAACAAACTCGTTCCGGGCGGCCGCAACGCGAATAGCACCACCTCGGAAGAAATCACGGACATCGGCGGCGGCGCCACGTTCTACGACAACCTGGTGGACGTGCGCCCGGCAGATTAACGGGGAGTGAACAGCTGTTGGGGCCGGGTATTCCCCTCCTGATACAGGAGGGGTGGCTGCGCCATTAAGAAAATGACGCGAAGCCTCCGAAGCGGCGCAGACGGGGTGGTCGCTCACAAGAAATGTTTCGCCGAACTGACCACCCCGTCTGCGCCATTTCGGAACGGGACCTTTTTATTTATGGCGCAGCCACCCCTCCTCTCCGAGGAGGGGAATACCTGCACCGCGCTTTACTCCAGCGCATACATGGTCAACCCCGACAAAACCTTGGGATAGAAATCCGTCGATTTCTGGGGCATGACGTTGCCTTCATAGGCTATGTCCCGCATTTGATCGAGGCGCGTGGGATTCAGGAGAAAAGCAGCCTGGGCTTTGCCTTGCCGGACGGCGGTGAGCGCCGAGTCGCGTTCGCGCACATACGTGATGTGGCTTTCCTTCTTCACGGCATCCTCGGTGATACCAAGACACTTCTCGAGAATCAGGCGGTGGAGAACGACAACGTCCAAACCGCGTTGTCTCGGAGACAAGTCCGGCATCAACTGACCGAGATCCAACGAAGACTTGAGGTGAATGAACGAGCTCTTTCCATCGACAAAAACTTCGATCGTCAGGTCACCCTTGCCCGGATCAAAAAACGCAGCGGCACGCTCCAGAAGAGTCCTGGAATCGAAGCCAGGCAGATTCGAAACGACCCGGTGCGTGGGCAGAATCGTGAGTCCCGGACTACCCATGTTGAAGAATGTCATCGGCAATCGATTGCTTCCCTGTTGCCCACCGGTCTCGTTTCGGTAGGCCAGCCCGGTTTCGTAACGGTGATGCCCGTCCGCTATGATCAGTTTCTTGTCGGCCATTTCTCTTTGGATGAGCGTCGCGCTCTGCGGATCGGCAATACTCCACATCGTGTGCTGGACGCCGTATTCGTCGTCGAGCTGGATGTCCGGTACCCGGACGGAAATCTCGTCCAGAAGACCATCGATCTTCCGGACCGGATCCTCATACAACATGAAAATCTGTTCGAAATGGGTCCGCGTGTGGCGCAGGAGCTCCAGGCGATCTTTCTTTGGGCCCGTCAGTGTGCGCTCGTGTGGAAAGACCACTTTGTTCGCATAATCCTCGAGCCG
>QHXD01000743.1 GCA_003223895.1 Acidobacteriota bacterium | reverse complement strand
CTTCGCCGGAGCGGGCAGGTTGTCGAAGGCCTCGCTGTAAATCATGTAGCTGCATGGATAACGCATGAGCCGCCGTTCGAGGTCGAATTGCCGCAGCGACCGGCCTTTGCTATCGCGCGGTCCCATCGCAGCGAACTTCTCGGCGAAACCGGACGTGCCCTGGATCCTCGCCGAAAGCGGCGCCTCGTCGACGAAAAACAAATAGTCCACGAACTCCCTGGCGATTTCCCGCAGCGTCGGAGCATCAGTCGTGACGCGGGCCTCCCAGCCGGCGCGGGTAATCAGATTCATCATCCGCATCTGGTGCTCGAAAATCATGACGGCAACGATGTCGCTGTAAGGTGAAAGATAAGCGGTCGTATCGAACTTCTCCTTGAGCGACTCCAGATGAAGCGTTTCGTTCGTTACCATCGATTCCGGTTGTCCCGGATTGATGATCACCGCATTGCCGAGATGCCGGCCGGGACTGGCCCTGCTCGTCACATACCAGCCGCCCCAGCGTTCTTCAAACGGGCTGCGATGGTCCGGCAGGAAGTTTCCAAACTGAAACCTGGGGGAACCATCCGGCGCGGTAATCACGCTTCGCGCCAGCATTCCGGGCACGTATAGACTCGTATAAGACACGTGGCAGCTGAGACAACTGTTCTTGCGTTCGAATTGCGGTTGATCGACCTCTTCCTGCTGCAAGGTGTAGAAGATCACGCCCTGCTGCGGATCCTGAGAGGCTGCCTCCACGAAACCTGCGCGGACCCACGCAACCGCGACCGAGTCGTTGAAGAAAATCGTCCGGGGATTGCTCGGGCCGATGCGCGGCGACTGGAGGCTGGTTTTCGAAAAGACGGCCACTTGCGATTCGATTGGAATGTCGAGATTCTCCAGTATCGATCGCAAATAACCCTTACCGGCTCCGAATGACAGTTGCACCTGGTTTTCACGGATCCGGCGGTTCAACTCGGCGATCCGGTCTCGTACCGGCCTGGATTCGTATTCAATCGCCGGATGATCCGGCGACACCTCGACGGCATTCCCGCCGAACTGTCCAAAGGCGAGAACGGAGCCGATGATCAGTCCAGCAATGAGTAAAACGATGCGCATGACTGCCTAATAATAGTCGTTTTTCTTGCCTGCGATACAACGTGAACCCATAATCGACTCACTGAGGTAACCATGAAACACGTTTGGCAAGATCTTATCTATGGCTCCAGGATGCTGTTGAAGAAGCCAGGCTTCACCATCGTGGCGGCATTGTCGTTAGCCCTGGGTATCGGCGCCAATACTGTCATCTTCAGTTTGATCAATACCACTCTCCTGCGGCCGCTTCCGTTCACCGATTCCGGAAAACTCGTGGTTATCTGGACGGTTCCGCTCAAGGACCGTACTCAGCGGAATAACGTGAACGTCTCAAGCTATTACGCGATCCGCGACAAGAGCCAGTCACTCGAATCGCTGGGAGCGCTGACCGGCAGCATCAAGAATCTCGGTGCGGAAAAGGATGGCGCGCCCGCCGAGAGGATTACGGGTTGGGGTTTCTCGCCGGCAGTGTTTCAGGCGCTCTGCGTGAAGCCGGCGCTGGGCCGCTTCTATACCGAGGAGGAAGATCAGGTCGATAACTGGGCTCCGGTCATTGTTATTACGAATCGTCTCTGGAAGCGGCATTTCAACAGCGATCCCAACGTCATCGGTAAGGTTCTCACTCTGGATCAGAAGCCGGTTACCGTCATCGGGCTGCTGCCGGAAGACTTCAGCTTCTTCGGTGATGAGGTGGATTTCATCTGCCCTCTGGAAATCAATCGCACGCAATCGCAAAGCAAGCAAGGGTTCATCATCGTTCTCGGCCGTATCAAGAAGAATGGCTCGATGAAACAGTCTCAAGCCGAGATTGATACGATCGCGGCACAGCTTGCCTCCGGCGACCCCGAGCGCAACCAGGGTAATGGCGCTCAGATTCAGCTTCTGCAGGAAGCTGCTTACGGTTATTTCCGGGGTCCACTGCTCATCCTGCAGGGCGCAGTTGCGTTCGTCCTGCTGATCGGCTGCGCCAACGTGGCCGGTCTCTTACTGGCTCGAGCGGCTTCGCGGCGGACCGAAGTTGCGGTCCGTACTGCGCTCGGCGCCGGCCGCGGGCGAATCGTCCCGCAGTTGATTACTGAGAGTTTCCCGCTTTCGCTGGTGGGCGGCATTCTCGGCA
>QHXD01000742.1 GCA_003223895.1 Acidobacteriota bacterium | reverse complement strand
TGTTCATGCCTTATTCACAGAAATGAAAAGCATCTGGAAGAGGCTGAGGCCAGGAGGAGACAACATGGACATAGTGACAAGTATTCCTGTTCGCCTTGAACGCCTGGAGTCGGTATCGGCCCTCACTGAGCCGCTGAGAGAGCGAATTGCCCGGCTCGCTCACGACAACTTCGTACAACGCGGCTGCCTTCACGGTTATGACTTCGAAGACTGGCTCAACGCAGAACGGGCACTGGTTGTGAAAGCGGCGGCAGAAATCCATTACAGCGCAGACGATCTTATTATCGAGATGACCTTGCAGGAAATTGAGCTCCCCAATCTCACCCTGCACGCGGGATCGGCGCAACTGGTTCTCTCGTCTGATCCCAATGATGACGGGCTTCAGCTCATGCACGTAATCGATCTGCCATCCATCATCTCTCTCGATGGACTGGATGCCGAGCGCACTCGCAACAAGCTTAGGATCACCACCGCCCTCGCAGGCTACCACGGAGTCCAGCAGGCGACCGCCTAGTGAAATAACCGCGGCTAAACCGGCACGGCGCGGCTGGCCCACTGCTTGAATCGTGCTTTGACGGCATACATTCGCTCGTCGGCGTACTGCATGGCGTCCCTTACGCTTGCGGCATCGGTCGGGACACTGGCCAATCCGCAGCTCACGCCGAAAAGCATTTTCCTGTATGGCTCGTGTGCGGGATCCCAAACCACCATGTGGCGGAATTTTCGGATTTGCGCGCGAAGGTCGTGTCTCTGGGCGAAGGTCAAGACCACGAATTCGTCGCCGCCGAGGCGGCAGATCAACTGGGCATGATTGAAGGCTGCGCGAAGGTGCGCTCCAATGCGGATGAGAGCCGCATCACCGGCTTTGTGCCCGTAGTTGTCGTTCACTCCCTTGAACGAGTTGACGTCAACGAGGACTATCGAGAAATCCAGGCCGGCGAGCGATTCGCAGGCGGTCTCGAAAGCGCGGCGGTTTGCAAGACCAGTGAGCTGGTCAACGGTGGCATCACGTATCGCTGACTCGAGAGCCATGGCATTGGCCAGGCTGGCAGAAATTTTTTCAGCTACGGCCGAAATCAGCCACAGCTCATCGTCTGTAAGCGGTTTGCCGGGACGATGGACGAAAATCGTGGCGATGACAGCGCCTCCAAACATCACGGGAATTCCGTCCTGATGCTCACCAACCTGAACGGCGACGGTGGACTCCGGAACGGAGTTCGTCAGCATGGTGCACGCAGCCCCGATGATCTCCTTCACCGTGCTAAGCCCTGTGATGGATTCGGCCAGAGACTCGAGGATCTTGATCTCCGAGGTTGCCCGCTGAATGCCCGAATAGCCGGTCGACGATGCCGCTTGCGGGAAGCTCACAACACCTTCATATATGGATTCCCAGACATCAACGACCTCCGGATCAAAGAACGTACCGGCGCCCTCTTTCAGGACCTTGATTGCGTCGGCGATCGTCCGTGCGCACTCGACGTGTTCAGAAACGTACGCGTCGAAGACATCTGCTACAGTCAGTACGCGTGCGCCAAGCGGGATATCTTCCCCCTTGAGGCCATTGGGATATCCCAGCCCATCAAACCTTTCGTGATGGGCGAGAATCGAATCCGCAACCGGATACGGAAACTTGATGTTCGAAATGATCTCGGCGCCGAGCTGCGGGTGCAGACGCATTTTCCGCATCTCTTCGGGGGTCAGAGGTCCTTGTTTGCTCAGGATGTATTCGGGCACGGCCAGCTTGCCAATGTCGTGCAGCAAAGCAGCCGCCGCAATCGCATCGATCTGTTCCTGGTCCAGACGCATAGCATCGGCAATGGCCCGCGAGTATTTCTGCACACGCTGAACGTGGCCGTGCGTGTTTTTGTCCTTCGCGTCGATAGCCAGCACCAGCGTCGACAATGTGGAATTGAACAGCTCGGCCATTTCTTCCGCGTGCTTCTTTTCGTTTTCAAGGCTCTGCAGGTAGACCCGATAGGAGTAATAACTCAAATAAAGGATAGGTATGACCACTAAAAGCACCGGGGCCGGAAAAGATTGCATAAGCTCCAAAACTGCGAATGCCAGGATGCCCGCTAGAAAGAATGTTGGTGCAGTGTAAAGAAAGTTGTCGTGCCACACCCGGAAGATGGATTTGCCGTGCGACAGGCCGATCATGAGCGACACACAGAGCGAATTCCCGAAATAATAGAGAAGCGAGGCGATCATCGATCCGACAAGCCGGTCGGATACAGATGTTGAATCCTGCACGATCCAATGGTAGGCCGTTCCCGCCATGGTTACCGTCAACCCGATCATTCCAAGGTTGAAAATCAGGAAATGCCAAACGAGGCGTTTCCGGGGAAACGAAAACTGGACAAACACCCCGCAAATGGCAACGATGACAGCCGGTTTCGTCCCCAGCACCATGACGGAGCTGAGGGCAACCGTGGTGAGCAGGGAAAGCGAGGATCCGCCGATCAGCTTCACCTTGGTGTGAGCCGTCACGACCGCGACGAAAACCATCAGCCCGAACCAGTAATACTCGATGGGGCCGAGGTCCAGCGCCGATCTCATCAGCGAACAGAATCCCACGATCCCGAACAGGATCACGGCGATCTGGGCCGAGCGCGGAAGTCCTTTAAAATGTCCCCTATTACTCAAAATCAAAC
>QHXD01000741.1 GCA_003223895.1 Acidobacteriota bacterium | reverse complement strand
CGGAGCGAACGCCTCACTTCCTGGATACCATCGAGGCGAACGTGCCCTCCGACCTCGACGTTCACCTCGTTATGGATAACTACGGTACACACAAGACCGCAATCATCCGGAATTGGTTTGCGAAACGACCCCGCTTTCACGTCCACTTCACCCCTACTTAGGACTAGCCGCAGATGAAGTTGGTCGAAGCGCTCCAGTCGGTATAGCCCAACCGTCCCAAAGCACGAACCTGGAAGGCATAGTTCGTGCCCGGCGTCAGATCGGTGATGGTCCACTTCTTCGAGCCGGGAATTGTGACGATCGTCCATGTCGCCGGCGGCGCCCCATTCACGACGACGCCGTAATGCACGTCGTAGCTGAGGGCCTTCGGAACCTTCTTGGGCTTGACTACGACTTGTCCCGCGAGCGGACCACGATCGATCCATTCAAAGGACGCGGGGGACAATGGTTGCAAAGGAGTACGCGTCGCGGGAGACAGGATGAATCCGCTGGTGTGGAACACCGCCGGATCATCGTTCGAGGCCGCCTCAACGTAGTGCCCCAGCAACGTGTAGTGCCTGATCATCTCCCCACGTTGCTTCTTTTTCGCCGAGATGGCCCTCTTGCCGCCATCTTCGGCGTCCGTAACCAGAACAGTCAATTTGTCGATACCGGCCTTAAGGGTCTGCATATCGACAGGTGGGTTGGAGAACGCCGAATTGCCGTTCATGCCGTCGTGCGCAGCGTTGAGCTGCTTCAGCAGATCGGGATCCGACGTTCCCTGCATACCGAGCAATGCTTTCAGCTTTCTTACTTTTGTTGTCATACGTTCCTCCTTTAGCGTGGGGCCCACCGGCCAGCCGCAGCTGGTACACCGCCTTCGGCGGCCTCATTGATGGGTATTGGCCGGTACCCCCACACCCTCCTGGTTTTCCGGCCATTGAAACTACCGCATCGGGAGAAGGCGGCCGGTTAACCTTCTCCCGAATCCTTTATGCGAAATCGGCCAGCGGACCCGCCCGGCGCGCCTCGGCAGCCCTTGCTGCGGCGAGAGCCTCTCGTCCGGAGCCCGTGATTTTGAACGACTGCAGGTCCGCGGCGTCCGGCTCATTGGGATCGGGCGAGGCCGCGACCAGGCCTGAGCGCTCCTGGAGCAGCAGGATGATAAAGACCGCGCTGCCACTCACGATGCGCTCCTCCAGCAATTCCGCGACTTTGAGAGTGATGGTTACAGCGGTGCCTTCGCCTTGAAGCTCATCCACCGCCGCCAGCACCGCCAGGTCGAATTTCGGAAGCCATCCAGGTTTCCATTCTTTGGCGGCCTCTGAGAAGCGCATGGCCCGGATTCTCTTGAGAACCCGCTCGCCCGCCTCGTCCGCTTCTTCCTGGCTGGCGCGGGGCAAATACCTCAGAGTCATCACACATCAATTCCTTCAGCCGTTCTTTCGCGCGGTGCAGCATCATGGCCACGGCGCCGCGCGTTTTACCCAGGAGCTCGGCAATCTCCGCATCCCTCAAACCACGTTCGAACCACAGCAGCAGGATGTCCGCTTGCTCCGGTTCGAGTTGCGCCATCGCGTCCAGCAGTCGTTCGCGCATGGCCTCCTCACCCCGGCTGCGATCGCTTTGTGGGTCTTTGAGAACCTCAATATCGTCGGCCGTGTGGCTCTCGGTGCGGCGTTCCCGTGCGCGGTACATCTGCCGCGCCTCATTCGCCGCTGCCCGGTAGAGATATCCTGCTGGATCTCTGACGGAGTCCTCGCTAAACCCCTGATCGATCAATTTCAGAAACAACGACTGGAGAGCATCCTCGGCGTCCCGCTTATCGCCGGCCACGCTGTAGGCCGCGCGATACACCAGCCGGCGGTATTTCGAGAAAAGCGCCTCGAAATCCTGCTGCTTCATCCCGGTTTGTTCGGCGGCTGTCGGTTTCATATGCTCCTCACTATAGAGATGCCGCAGACCCCCCATTTGTAACGCGCCTCGAAAAAAAATTCTCGAACCTACCGGGTTAGCGCAAGAATTCGAAGTCTAGCGCTCGTTTTCAAAATCTAACGCTCGTTTTCGAAATCTAGCGCTCGTTTTCGAAATCTAACGCTTCGTTTTCGAAATCTAGCGCTCGATTTGAAAATTTAGCGCTCGATTCAAGATTCTTACGCTCGAATTCCAAATCGCACACAAGAATTCGGAATTGGAGACAGTACGGTTCTCGTCGTTCGCTCTTTCTTCCAGAGAATTCACATGAGGAGATGATAAAAGTAGTTTGAGCGGCTAAGGATCAGGCCTTTTGCGTTATGAGGTTGCTGGGATGTTTCTCGCCGAGGAAACGGTAAGAATGAATGCTGAAAAGATCGCTCAAGTGCCCACTCCCTTCAGAGGTGGGAATGCGCGACTCAATGGATGACCTGAAAATAGGAGCAACAACATGAGACTATTTCGAACTGTGGGCGCAACCGTCGTCGTGTTTTCTTCAAGTGCTTTGCTGTTCGCTCAGACTCCAGCCAACAGGCCGCAGACTCGAGCCAGGCCGGAGTTCGAGGTCGCTTCTATCAAGGCGGCGGCACCCCTCCCTACTCTCATAGCTCAGATTAAATCTAGACAAGTGCGCGCCGGGATGAGTGTCAGTGGCAACCGTTTCGATTGTCTCATGTCGCTACACTCGCTAATCGCAGCTGCCTATCGAATCAAGCCTTCTCAAATCGTGGGCCCCGACTGGCTAAGCTCGCAGAGGTTCGAAATTCATGCAACCATTTCTGAAGGCACTCCGAAAGACCCGGTACCCGAAATGGTTCAAACACTTCTGGGAGAGCGCTTCAAGCTCAAAGCACATCTGGAAAATAAGGAACAGGCAGTTTATGCGCTCGTCGTGTCAAAAGAGGGACCAAAGTTGATGAATGCCGATGATGCAATTTCTGATGCCGGCGCAAGGCCTATTGGACCAATCACACTGGACGGGCAGATGAGCATGAAACGAGAAGGCGACTCAACAGTCTTTTTCAATCCAGGAACCGGCACAGTAAGCCGAAGCAAGTACAGTGACGGCGCGATGCGAATAGAGTATTTAAAGATCTCTTTGCCGGCTTTCGCCGAATCTTTAACGGAGCTCGTGGACCGTCCCGTAGTCGATGCGACTAACCTTAAGGGTTACTACAAGATGACGATGGAACTCCCGATGGAAGTGTATCGGAATGCCGTTATGAACAGGCCTGCTCCATCGGACTTGGCGTCTTGGGCGGGGACCCCTTTCGGCGGCCCGGCTACGTCGGTGCCGGGTACGGACGGGCCTGTGAGCACAGCGTCGGATCCCCCCGGCAAAGCAATTTTTAGCGCCGTAGAGAAACTGGGCCTGAAGCTGGAGCGCCGGAAAGCACCAATCGAGACGCTCATCATCGAACACGTTGAGAAGAACCCAACCGAGAACTGAACCGCAAAGCTTCGTATGGCTTTAGTCGAGAAGTGCGGACGATTCTATATCGAATAACCTGTCGTCCATTACTGAGGGATCCGAAATCCAGACGACCGGTGCGTGCATATAAATAAGGTAGGCCGTTCCCACCAATTTCTCGACCTGCGCCACAATTCAATGCACCAATATGCAAAGAGAAAGTCATTGCTGCCGCGGTGACTCCGAATTCGACATCGCGGCGCCAGGCTTGACCAGCAACAATATACATAAACCAGGTTGAATGAAGCTCTACTTCACCGAACGCTTCCGCCAGAACTACGGCAGCGCCCCGCCCCATATTCATAAAGCATTTGATAACGGACGTAATGGCATGGTTCGTCCCATCGGCGAAATACATGATTCGGTTCAGCGGGTCAAACGAGGCCAAGTCAAAGGCACCCGCGGCAGTAGTCCAGCCCGGCACTGGAATCAAGCCAATCGTGCTGAGGTTGGCGTTTGGCGTCAGCGTCTGCCCCCAAACTGTTGGCGTCAAAAAACACAAGACACATCATCGCCGCACACAGCGGCAATACGATCGTTTTCATAAGGTCCTCCTGTACTCGTCAACGTATTCAAAACGTCAGGTCTGTATAGAGTCCTTTGGAAAACTCGGGTTGCATGCAGCAGCCTTGCCGAATTTCTTTGTGCTTTTGTGTCTTTGTGGTTCTAAAAATCTTCCTTTAATGTTTGGGCTGCGGCTTTCTGCTCTGCAGGCCGGAATCCACTCCCTCTATTGGAATATTTTCGTAATGCTCCAGGTACCTGTTATTCTCCACGCAAA
>QHXD01000740.1 GCA_003223895.1 Acidobacteriota bacterium | reverse complement strand
CGGCGGGGAATGAGGTCATTAAGACCAAAGACAACTGGAATTATTCCCGGAGCGTGCTATTTACCCTGGCGATTCCGTTCTACCACATGGGAATGCGCACGACGTACTCGTTTAACGACAGAGTCAGCGTCGCAGGATACGTGGTCAACGGCTGGAACAACATCGTCGACAACAACTCGAGGAAGACCGTTGGTGCTCAGGCTGCCTTCAAACCTTTCAAGTCCCTTACGATCGCAGAGACCTACCTGGGCGGCGCGGAGCAGAAAGGCACCAATGACTGGCGCCATCTCTCGGATACCGTCGTAACTCTCACCCTGACGCCGAAGCTGAGCCTGGCTGGAAATTACGACTACGGCCAGGACAAACAAAGCGGCGCGACTGTGCAATGGCAGGGAGTAGCGGGTTACGCGCGGCTTCAGCCCAGTTCATGGTTCGCGATCTCGCCGCGTTTCGAGTATTACAACGACAGGGACGGGTTCACGAGCGGAATGGCACAGAAGATCAAAGAATTCACGGTGACCGGAGAGTTAAAACACAAGGACGGCTTCCTTATGCGGCTGGAGTACCGCCATGATTTCTCGGACATCCCGTTCTGGTTGAAGAACAACCGATTCATTGATCACCAGGATACATTTACGATCGGAGTTCTTTATTCGTTAAGCAGCAGGGGGATCTAGGTAAGCAGGTTGCGGAAAAACTCGGATCGAGCAACTGTAGCGGCGCTCTATGAGCGCCGGTCTTGAACGGCCGTCATAGAATCTGTGGATGAATTGCGCGTGCCTCAAATGTAGTCGCGGGCTTTAGCCCGCGTTCGTTGGTTTTCGCGAACCGCCAGGGAACGCGGGCTAAAGCCCGCAGTCTTCGGCTGCAGTCCGGAGGATGGCCCCCGCATAGGGCGTCTTGGTCACGGCATACACCGTTCGTGCTGCCGCGTAAGCTTCGGCGCCGAGCTGAATGACCGTATCATCGATTTGTTTTTGCAGGAGATCGATGGCCAGACGGATCGGGGAGAGACCCTCCAGTAGCTGCGCGTCCTTGCGCATCTCATCCAGGAAGCCAGCCGGGAGGAGTTCCGGATGTTGCAGGGCGATATCCACCGCTTTCCTGACGAAAGGCTGGGTTTTGTCGCCCAGCTTCGGCAGGATCACGCGTTCGGCGGTGGTGCATGAATTGTGCGCGCCTCCAAAATGTAGTCGCGGGCTTTAGCCCGCGTTCGTTGAGTTTTCGCGAACCGCCAGGGAACGCGGGCTAAAGCCCGCGACTACAAGAAGCACAAACATTGAACGCGTCCATTTGAAGCGGCGCCGATTCATTCACAGCTTCTATGAGCGCCGGTCTTTCCTGAAATCAACGAAATACCGGCGGTCATAGACCGCCGCTACAGTGCAGTTTGCCTTCTCAGAGCATTTTTCCGCATTCTGCTAGAGGCGACTTCTGTTGCCGATGAACCGCGGTGCAGGCTAAGATCCACCGGTGCGGCAGCATTGGTGGTTCGCGAGCATCGTCGTACTCACCGTGTTGGCGGGCGTTATTTACTTCGTGCACCTTCGCTCTGCCACAACGCCCCCGGTCCAGGCTCCCGAGAATAACCTTCCGAAGAATAGCTACGTCGATCCCAGTTTGTGTGCGGACTGCCATCCGAACATCTCGGAAACGTACCAGCGTACCGGTATGGGCCGTTCTTTCAGCCGTCCCACAACGGCCAACACAGTAGGCGACAATAGGAAAGCCGCCACGTTCTATCACAAGCCGTCCGACAGCTACTTTACGATGATCGAGCGCGACGGACGGTTTTACCAGCGCCGGTATCAGATCGGCTTCGACGGCAAAGAGACGAACAATATCGAGAAAGAGATTGACTTCGTCATGGGATCCGGCAATCACGTGCGCGCGTACCTGCACCGTACCAGCCGCAACACGCTGGTTGAACTTCCGCTCGCATGGTACGCGGAAGAAGGTGGCTCGTGGGCCTTGAATCCTGGCTACGATCGCCCGGATCATGCCGGCTTCACGCGCGCTGTGACCTACGGTTGCATGTTCTGCCACAACGCGATTCCAGAGATACCGCAGTCAGCGCTTTCGGGGAGCGGTCAGTCGGGAGTTGAACCGGTATTCGGGCGTGTGCCTGAAGGTATCGATTGCCAGAGGTGTCATGGTCCGGGGAGCAAGCACGTAGAGACAGTGCAGGCGGGCGCCGGCGTGGAAGAGATACGCAAGGCGATTGTGAACCCGGCCCGGCTAGGCATGGATAGACAGTTGGAGGTGTGCATGCAGTGCCACCTCGAAACGACCAGTTCTCGCCTGCCCAATTCGCTCGTGCGGTACGATCGCGACCCATTCTCGTACCGGCCGGGTGAACCGTTAGCAAATTTCATGCTTCACTTTGACCACGCGCCCGGCTCCGGCCATGACGATAAATTTGAGATCGCCGGCTCGGCTTACCGGCTGCGGCGCTCTGCGTGTTTTCAAAAGAGCGAGGGCGCGCTGCAGTGCACGACTTGCCATAATCCCCATGACATTCCGCGGGGCGAAGAAGCGGCTACGCACTATACCGCCGTGTGCCGCCAGTGCCACGATGCCGCCGTCAAGCAGCTCGTGGCGTCACGCAAACATTCGGCGTCCGGCGACTGCATCGGTTGCCATATGCCGAAGCGGCGTACGGATGATGTTGTCC
>QHXD01000015.1:440-43110 GCA_003223895.1 Acidobacteriota bacterium | reverse complement strand
GCGAATGGCCGGCCCCCGAACTCCATCCCCGCGCGCGAGTGCTTTGAGTGCAGTCCACGTCGAGCCCGGAATGTGACGAACGCCATAACGCGCTATTGTGCGAATCATTGCTGGTTTGCCTTTGAGCCCGGCGCTCCGAAAAATGCGATGTGATGTTCGACGTGCCGGCGCTGAAGGTAAGCCTCGAGGCGACGCAACGCGCTGAGATGCCAACGTCCGAGTCCCAGATAGTTCACGCCCCATGACGGCCGAAAGTAAAACCTGGCATACGCGGCTGCGAGGAGGTACCTGAGATCATCCGCGCTCAGATTCGGATGCTGGAAAGTAGGGGTATAACCATCGAACTTTTCCGGGTCGGTTTCCGTGATCAGGGGCTTCATGTGCTTGTACAACGGCGTTCCCGGATAAGGGGTCAGGATCTTATAGAGGGCCAGCGTGCTTCCCAGATCCACCGAATATTCGATCGAGGCGCGTATGCTCTCAACCGTGTCTGTAAGAAACCCAAGAACGTAGAAGCCCTCAGTCGAGATCCCTTTGGCACGGCAGTATGCCACGATCTCACGCTGATGCTCCGGAGGAATTGGCCGGCGCCCCACTTTTTTTAGCGTTGCCGGGTCTAAGGCTTCCACTCCAAACGTTACTGTTGCGAGGCCGGCGCGATGCAGCAGATCGATCAGGTCTTTATCCAGGTCGTCCAGCCGCGTCTCGCATTCGAACCGCACCGGCAGGCCTTTGCGGATGATCCCCTCGGCGATGCCCATGCTGCGGTCTCTTTCCTTCGTGAAGAGAGGGTCGCGGAAAATCAGGTATGCCCGATTGTTCTGGCGGCAGATTTCTTCGATTTCTGCGACGACGTTTTCAGGCGATCGTGACCGATAAGGCGCCGTGATTCGATGTGGGCAATATGTACAGAACTCGGGACAACTTCTGCTCGATAGCACCGGAAATGCCGAATGCGCTGCCAACAGCGAACGGCCGATGGCGTGACGCACGCGGCCGCGCGGAAACAAATCCCAGGCCGGAAAGGGCAGTGTGTCCAGGTTCGAAATTGCGGGACTCTGTACAATGCCTGTCATTGTTTCGCCCGCGGCCATCCGCATCACGGCGTGTTCCGGCTCTCCTTTAATCAGGAAATCGGCATGATTTGCCAAGAGTTCGGGTGTGTGGGTCGCGGGTGCTCCAAAAAATCCCACGGGCATTCGGAACTTTCGCTTCGTTTCTTCCGCCCATTCCACCTCATGGCGGTGGTCCACCATGGAGCTCAAGACCAGAGCAACGTCTCCCTCGACGGCTTTTTCATGTGTAATCCGGACGTCATGACCGGCGTCCGCAAAGATCGCCGCCAGATAAGCGACGTGAATACTCGGCACATTCTGATAGAGCTTTCGGGCACGCTCTACCCACCGGGTCGTCCATGAAAATCCTCGAAATCGCGATCCGTAGCCTCCGACAACCGTATCTTTGTTCACAAAACCGCCGCGTCCTTTGAGATCGGCGAGTACAACACGCATAGAGCCTCCACACGAAAGAATGAGCAACTTGAAAAGGAAGCGCGTGCTGCAGGCGTTTCCTTTCGGCGAACCGTACTTTCAGAGCGCGATGTGAAGCGGAGGACCTCTGGGGGAAACCTGTCGAAGGATGAGATCGGAGCCTCGGTGTTCGGGATCCGAATGACCTGCATGCTGGACATCCGGTCCGCTATGGGACAGGTGGTCCATTTCCACCGGGTGGGCCAACAGGTCGCTGGAACTGCTCACAGCCGGACACGGCTGGTGTGTGGTCCGGTGATGATTCAGCGAAGGACCCGTATAGTTGCCAAATCGGCCATAGGGCCACGGACGTACTTTCTGAAATTTCGCTTTGCCCCGATTCAGCCATACGGCAAGAGGCTGCAGCGAAGTGGCGCTGGTGATGACCAGGTCTGTGTTGTGGTCATTATCGATGTCCCTTGCCTCAAAACTGAGACCAGCTTCGCCTTCTGGGCGGTAGACCGTGAGCCTCAGCCGGGGACGGCCACTGGTGAAATGGATGCTGACCCGGTAAACGGACCCGCTCTGATGGACCGTGGCAGTTTCGGGTATGTGGTCGCCGTCAAGATCCCGGCCGACGGTCGCGTGGTAGGAGACGCCTTTGTGTGCGGCGTCCGCCCACTTCGGAGCGACAAGAACGAATAGACCTGCGAACAGCCCGGCTAAGATCGGTTTATTGGAGTGCAACTTGAGCAGTGAAAGGAACACATAGACTCCATAGGGTTTGTCGCGGCTATAATAGCGCAGAATGAAATTCTGGTGCCTTGCTCTTTTGCTCTTTTTTTCCAGTCATGCCCAGGCTCAAACTCCCGGGAATCCGGACACCAATATATCACTCTCGCAAATTCTCGACAGGATGATGGCCCGAAACGAAGTGCAGCAGCGCAAGCTCCTCGAATTTCGGGCCCAGCGTAAGTTTTATGCCATCAACTCCCGTTTCAAGACCGATTCCACGATGCACGTGCAGACAACCTTCCGGCGTCCGGACGAGATGCAATCGACTGTGACCTCTCAGGAAGGTTCGAAGCTTATTCGTTCGCGAGTGTTCGATAGGATTCTTGAAGCGGAAAGTGAGACGCACACCAGAAAGGCAAAGCAGCTGGTCGACATTATTCCCGCTAACTATAGTTTCCAGCTCGAAGGGTCCGAAGAATGCAACGGACGAGCCTGCTTCCATCTGACGATTTCGCCCAAGCGGCGCGATAAATACTCTTTGGACGGCGAAGTCTGGATCGACGCCGAAGACTACAGCATTGTTCGAATCCACGGATCGCCTGCAAAGCGGCCCTCGTTCTGGACCCTCCATACTGAAATAGATCGCCGGTACAGGAAGATCAACGACATGTGGCTTCCGGATCGCCTCGACTCGTCGAGCAACATCCTGATTGCCGGCCAGTCGGTATTGTCGATCGAATATTCCTACGAATCGGTCCAGACAGCTACAGAGGACCGGAAAAACTAAACTTCATTCCTCTGTTCCGGCATTCGTCGAAAACCCTGTTTGGATTCGCTACGTCTTCCGGCGCAAAGACACCGCGGCGGTCAATCTCTCCGCTGGCAATCATCTGGGCAACTATCGATGCAGGACATGCCGTATCGATATCGCCCGCGCTCGCGTTCCACTTTGAATTGGCGCGAGCGTGACATTCTGCAATGCAACGGCGCTTCGATCCCTCTGCACGTCCGGATACTTCGACGCGAGCGATCTCGTAGTCGTTAGCTTGCGAACGTGTGGTTGTAAGCTTCGCCAGCTCGGGAATAGTCCATCCTATGCGAAGCCGCCGAACCAACTCGCGGACAAATGCCCGGTCGAAGCTGACTTTGAAATCGGCATATGCAAGTCCTCGCTTCCGCAGCACCCGCGGCAACGTGGCGATCTCACTGTGACGGGTTGTAACAACCCATCGGTCGCCGACCGGCGGCCCGAACCGCACCATCTCCCATCCGCTTCGTGCCGGCACTTGAGCAAAGCGGCCCCGGCTCCATTTCCAGGGCTTTAGCGTGAGTTCTTCGATGATCGTCTCAGCGGAATAGGCAAAAGAAAACGAGTCCGACATCGTGTTGAAATCCGCGGAACCTACGCGAATTCGAACCGCTTCCACGCGGTCGAGCTGCTCTGCGGCAGCTATAGCGAGCAGATTCGTCAGGCCTGGAGCGCAACCCATGCCAAGAATCGCAAGGACGCCCCGTTCCCGGAATCGACGATGCAGCCGGAGCTGTCGCCGGGTCCAGGTGAAAAGACCCCCGAGATCGACGTAGTGGACCCTGGCGTCGAGAGCTGCCGCCATGACGCCAAGGTTCAAATGATGGCGCGTGGAATTGATAATGACTTTGTGACCGCCTATGACGCCGCGCAGATGCCGGGGATCAGAGGCGTCTGCGAATGCAGCTTCCACCCGCTTCGACCGAAAGCCGGATGCCAACCGGCGCGCCGACGCGAGGTCCAAATCCGCAACCAGGATCTTGTTTTTTGGATGCGACTCGAAAAGGTCGCGCACAATCACCCGGCCAATCGCACCCGCGCCAAGGACGACGAAGCTTCTCACCTCTTGTTGTATTCCGAATAAGGGTACCAGTAAGGCTTAATCTCTTGTTTGTAGTCCAGGTGGACATGCTTCGTTTCTCGGAATTCGTCCAGGCCCTCTTCGCCCAGTTCTCGAGAATGGCCGGTCTGACGCATGCCTCCAAAAGGACCGGCATCGTTGTCGGTCAACGGATCGTTGATCCAGAACGTGCCGGCCGTGATCCGTTCCATGGCCTTCATGGCCCACTCCATGTTGTTGGTGTAGATGTTTGCGCCCAGTCCATAAGTGGAATCATTCGCCAGCTCGATGGCGTGGTCGATGTCGCGAACTCGCATGATGGGAAGGACAGGGCCAAAAGTCTCGGTCTGGACCAAACGCATCTCCTGCCGGACATCCACCATGACGGTTGGTTCGTAAAAGAATCCCTTTTTGAAAATGGTAGATCGACTCCCACCCGTGAGAATCCGCGCGCCATCTCGGACGGCTTCTTCCACGCGCGAATGTACGTCCTGGAGCTGTGTCAGATTAATGGCTGGCCCGATGTCGGTATTTGGGTCCATCCCGTCGCCCAGTTTCAACGAACGCGTAAATCGGACGACGCGGTCGGTGAAATCGTCCGCGATGGCATCGAAGACATAGAAGCGTTTCGCCCCCGTGCAGACTTGACCCGCATTCAAATACGCCGCCCAACACGCTGCACGCGTGACGACTTCCAGATCGGCGTCACTGCACACGATGAAGGGATCGTTGCCGCCTAGCTCGAGATGTGTTTTCTTGATCTCAGCAGCGCAGCTCTGTGCGACGCGCTTGCCGGTCTCGACCGATCCCGTCAGCGCGATCAGGTCCGTTCCTTTATGACGTACCAGCGCCTCGCCAACTTCCTCGCCGAAGCCGGTTACGATGTTCACGACGCCTGGCGGAAGCTCAGCAAATACTTCGGCAAGTGCAAGCGTCGCCAGCGGCGTTTCCTCGCTCGGCTTGATGACCACAGTGTTTCCCGCAGCCAGCGCCGGCGCGACTTTCCATGACAGGAGAAGCAGCGGGTAATTCCAGGGAATGATAGCCGCGACAACGCCGTAAGGTTCTTTGATCGTGAAATTTACCTGGTGCTCGAAAACGGGCGGTAGCGACGTGCCGCGGGAGTTCCGGCCGATTTCGGCGTAATAGTCGAAACAGGAGGCCGTCCACTCCACTTCGTCGCGGTTTTCACAGAATGGCTTCCCACCCTCCAGGGTCATCAGTGTTGCGAGTTCCTTCTGATGCCCGCGCAGATTCGAAGCAATTCGATGGAGGGCTTGAGCTTTTTCCGCGCCGGGAATCCATCGCCACTTTTGAAAGGCCTGCCGCGCCGCGCTGACGGCGTGACCCGCGTCATCTATGGTTCCGCGGGTCACTTCATCGATGATGTCTTCCGTTGCAGGATTGATGACTTCGAGCGCCTGACCCTTGCTTTGAACTTCTCGTCCGCCGATCCACTGGTGTTTCACGCCAGCCTCCCGGCTTCAAATCATAATGCAGTGGTAGGCGGTTTCCACTTTCTGATAGCACGCTTCCCAAAAGGCACACCTGCACACAGGCCGAGCAGGATCGCCCCGGGTAACGCAATCAGCCCGGTCTTGGAATAAGCCCACGTGACGTGCTTTCCAGCAAAGTATCCGAAGGTTATGAAGGTTAGCGACGAGATCACGGCGCCCGTATAGGCGAACCGCGCAAAAACGTGCAGTTTCACTCGCGACGCTCCGGCCACGTATCCCATGAGGTTGCGGATGCCCGGAATAAATGGGCCCACAACCAGGGTCCATCGGCCCAGGTTTTGGAACCAGTGTTCCGCACGCTGGAGGCTCTCTTCGCTGATGGAGAACCAGCGTCCATGACGGCCAAATACAAGATTGGTGGATGTCCTGCCGAAAAAATAACTGGCGGTGAGGCCGCAAATGCTGCCCAGGCCCGCGACCAGAACCGTGGGAGCAAAAGCTAAAATATCTCTAAATACGAGATAACCCGCAAGAACCAGCAGCCATTCATCAGGAATGGGCAACCCGATAATTCCAAAAATGAGAAGAAAAAACACAGCGAAGTATCCGTAATGGACGATCCACTGCGTAACCAGTTGCTCTGTCATTCGAGTGCCCTTCCGGCTCAAAAAGCCGATAACGTACTAGCACTCGAGATTCCATCAGTCGCGGACGAGCAGCCGAAGGAAGCGCCGCTTCCCAACCTTGAAGAAATACTCGCCGGGAGCGGAGATCTCCGCCTTGACATCCGTTATGCGTTGATCGTTCATGTGGACCGCCCCGGACTCAAGCAGGCGCTGGGCCTCGGTGACCGAAGGGGCGAGATTGACGGCGGCCATGAGTTTGCTGAGGCGCATGGGGCCTGACCCCAGAGAGATCTCTTTCGTTTCGATGTCTTCCGGAATCTCCCGCTTTCTGAAGATTCGATTGAATTCCTCCCGTGCTGCGTTTGCGGCGTCGGCACCGTGGTAATCCGTAATGATGCGGACAGCCAAATCTCCTTTGATTTCCATCGGATGTCGTTTGCCGGAGGCGATCTCCCGGCGTAGTGTCTGGATTTCGGCCAGGGGAATTTCTGTCAGGAGCTCGTAATAGCGGAACATAAGCTCGTCAGAAATAGACATGACCTTGCCGAATTGATCCTTCGGATCTTCGTTGATACCGATGTAATTTCCAAGCGACTTGCTCATTTTCTGCACCCCGTCCAGGCCTTCAAGCAGCGGCATCGTAAGCACGATCTGGGATTCCTGGCCGTACTCGCGCTGAAGATCGCGGCCCACCAGCAGATTGACCTTCTGGTCTGTACCTCCGAGCTCGACGTCGGCTTTCAGAGCGACCGAGTCATATCCTTGAACGATCGGATACAAAATCTCGTGCATCGCAATAGGCAGCTGGTTTTTCAACCGATTGGAAAAGTCTTCACGTTCGAGAATGCGCGCGACAGTGTATTTGGCTGCCAGGCGAATGAACCCATCGGACCCCAGAGCCATGAGCCACCGGCTGTTGAAATCGATGACGGTCTTGTCCGGGTCCAGAATTTTGAAGATTTGCAGCTTGTAGGTTTCCGCATTTTCCAGCACCTGTTCTTTCGTAAGCTGCTTCCGGGTTGCCGAGCGGCCAGATGGATCGCCGATGAGTCCGGTGAAGTCACCAATGAGGAAGATTGCAGTGTGACCCAGATCCTGGAAATGTTTCATCTTTCGGATCAGAACAGTGTGGCCGACATGAAGATCGGGCGCCGTGGGATCGAAGCCGGCTTTGACGCGTAACGGCTTGCCCGTTTTCTGGGCGCGCTTCAATTTTTCGACCAGCTCCTCTTCGCGGATGATTTCAACACTGCCACGACGGATCTGTGCGAGCTGTTCCTCGGCTGGAATTGTTTTGAAATCTCTCATTTGACTTCATTTAACAAGGACGCGTCTGCTCTCGATCTCACAATGGCCGGACAGGACAAGATCTATCGCCTCCGAATAGATCCGGTGTTCTTCCTTCAGGATTCGGGCCGAAAGCGTTTCCGTCGTGTCATCGTCCCGAACGGGCACCACGGCCTGAAGGATGATCGGCCCGCCGTCCAGCGTGTCATCGACGAAGTGAACCGTGCAACCGCTGAACTTCGCCCCATATTCCAGCGCCTGCCGCTGAACGTCCATTCCAGGGAAAGCCGGCAGGAGCGCTGGGTGAATATTGAGGATACCGTACGGGAATGCCTCGAGGAAAACACGGCTCAGAAGCCGCATAAAGCCGGCCAACACGACCAGCGAGACATTGTGTTTTCGAAGTTGCTCAACAACTTCGCGATCGAATTCCTCCCTCGGACGCCGCTGCGACGGAATGTATACAGTCGTCAGCCCCCTCGCCCGCGCCCGCTCGAAACCCGGCGCCGATTCGATGTTGCTGATAACCACGGCGATCTCGGCGTTCAGTTTGCCCGACGCAATGCGATCCGCGATCGCTTCGAAATTGGAGCCTCGGCCGGAAAGAAGAATGCCGAGCCTGCGGTTGGCCGGCTGGATTCTCATGAACGGTAGGTAACCCGCGGTTCTCCGGGAATGATCTGTCCGATCTGATACCAGGGCGTGCTCAACGTGGCCGTCAACGCCGCCAGATTCGAGGGACGAACGACAATCACCATGCCGATGCCCATGTTCGTCGAGCGCAGCATCTCATCGCGTTCGATCCCGCCCAGCCTCGCCATCAGCTGGCAGAGCGGCAACACCGGCCACGATCCAGGCCGCACTTCGGCCTGACAATTGTCGGGAAGAATCCGATTCAGGTTCTCTGTAATACCGCCGCCGGTAATGTGAGCGAGTCTCTCGACAAGATTCCGAGCCAGCGCGACCCGAACGATCGGCTCATAATTGACGTGCGGTTTCAACAATTCATCCCCCACCGTGCCTTCCAGGCCATCAACCCGTGAGTTCGGCGTGAGCTTCGCCAGTTCGAAGAACACCTTTCGTGCTAATGAATATCCATTTGTGTGAAGGCCAACCGAAGGCAGGCCAATAAGCAGGTCGCCGTGGCGAATGGACTTCCCATCGAGAATCCGGGAGCGATCGACGATGCCAACGATGAAGCCGGCGACCTCATATTCGCCGTCCGCATAAAAGCCCGGCATTTCGGCCGTCTCACCACCGATCAGGGCGCAGCCGGCCTCTTTGCAACCTCGCGCAACACCTTCGACAACGGAGACGATAACGTCGGCGTCGAGCCGCCCGGTAGCGACGTAATCCATGAAGAAAAGCGGCCGCGCGCCCTGTACAAGAATGTCGTTGACGCAGTGATTGACAAGATCCGCCCCGACTGTAGTGTGCCGGTTCATCATGACCGCGATTTTCAGCTTAGTGCCGACCCCATCCGTGCTGGAAACGAGCACCGGATTCTTTAAACCGCCAAAGTCGCAGGCGAACATTCCCCCGAACGAGCCGATGTCGGAAAGAACCCCGGGCGTGAAGGTATTCCGCGCCAGTTCTCGAATGCGCTTCTTCGCTGCGTTTGAAGCATCGATGTCGACGCCGGAATCTTTATACGTAATGCCCATGCGTTATAAGCCGCGCCTTCTCATTCCTTCAAGCTGGCTTCCCACAGATCGAGCTGCCGATCCTCGGCCTTCGCATCGGGGAACATATCCGCAAAGTCCAGCGGATATTGGCCGGTATAGCACGCGGTGCAGAACTCGTTTTCTTTTCCGCCGACCGCGCGTATCAAGCCGGGCAGGCTCAGATATGCGAGCGAGTCGGCTTCGATGTATTTGCAGATTTCCTGGACGGTGTGGCTGGATGCGATCAGTTCTTTCTTCGTGGGCGTATCGATTCCGTAAAAGCAGGGAGACAGCGTCGGCGGGCAACTGATCCGCATGTGGACTTCTTTCGCGCCCGCGGCGCGCACCATCTTGACGATTTTCCGGCTGGTCGTTCCACGGACGATGGAATCATCGATGAGGACCACGCGCTTCCCGGTCAGCAGCTCTTTAATCGGATTCAGTTTCACCTTCACACCAAAGTGCCGAATCGTCGTTTTCGGCTCGATGAATGTGCGGCCGACGTAGTGGTTACGAATCAATCCGAAGGCGAATGGAATGCCGGATTGCTGCGAATATCCAATCGCCGCAGATACCCCGGAGTCGGGAATCGGCACGACGAGATCGGCATCGACAGGACTTTCCTCGGCGAGAATCCGTCCCATCAGGTCACGGCTGGTCTGAACCGTCCGTCCGAACACGATGCTGTCCGGACGCGAGAAATAGACGTGCTCGAAAATACATTTGGCAAGCCTCGGCGCGTGCAGCGCCCTGACGGACCGCAGTTCCTCACCGCGGATGTGAACAATTTCGCCCGGTTCCACCTCGCGAAGATAAGTTGCCCCGATGAGATCGAAATTTCCCGATAGACAAAGGACGGAAGCCGTTCGGATCGCGCACCCCGATCAGCGCATCTTCGGTCAGCAGCAGAAGCGAAAAGGCCCCTTGAACCTTTGCCAGCGTCTCGGCCAGCGCATCCAGGAGGTCATGGGTTTGCGATCGCGCCAAAAGGTGAAGAATGACTTCACTGTCGCTGGTGGACTGGAAGATGGCTCCCTGCCGTTCGAGTTCCTTACGCAGGCCGACGGCATTGATCAGGTTCCCGTTGTGAACGAGCGCAACTGTTCCGTAGGTGCATTTCACAACGATAGGCTGCGCATTACCCTCGCTGCTCTCGCCGGCCGTGGAATAACGCGTATGACCGATGGCGTTCGAGCCCTTGAGCTTCGCGAAAACATCCTCGTCATAGACGTCGGCGACATAGCCCATCGCCTTGTGCGTGTACACTTGATTGCCGTCAGACGAAGACATACCAGTGCTTTCCTGGCCGCGGTGTTGCAGAGCATAAAGGCCGAGATATGCCATTCGGGCCGGGTCGGAATGATTCGCGATCCCAAAGATTCCACACATTGAGTTACTCCAGGCTTTTCATGATAACAGCTTCGGCAGACCCTGTCGCCACGCGGATTCCAGCTCATCCATCGCGATATCTACCGCGCGCTCGCCTTCGTAGTTCAGGATCAGCCGGTTACCGCCGACCTTTCCGAGATCGTAAGATTTCAAACCCACCTGTTCGGCGCGCCTGCAAAGCTCTGCAGCATGGATGGTGCTCAGCAGAACGCCCGTTGCGAATTCCCCGAACAAGTCCTTGACGAGTTCCAGGTGCGAGGGAACCCGCACTTCGGCGCCGATCGCGCCGCGCTGAAAATTCGAATAACAACATTCGGCCAGAGCCACGGCAAGCCCGCCTTCACTGATATCGTGGGCGGACTTCACCAGCCGATCGCGAATTGCGGAGGAAATGAAATTTTGAATTGCACGTTCGTCTTCAAGATCGATTCTTCCCACCAGACGGTTTACGGTTTCGACGAAGACGATGGAGTCGCCGGAGTCCTGAAACGCCGATCGGGTCACGAGCGAAAGATCTTCGATCAATCCGACCATACCCAAAACCGGCGTGGGATAAATGTCGTCGCCAAATGTTTCGTTATAGAAACTCACGTTGCCGCCTGTGATCGGCGTCCCAAAAAAGTTGCACGCCTCGCTCATTCCGTCGACGACCTCGCTGAATTGCCACATCACCTCCGGATGCTCCGGGTTCCCGAAATTCAGACAATTCGTTGCGGCTATCGGGCGCCCGCCTGCACATACGATGTTGCGGCATGATTCCGCGACTGCCAGTTTCGCACCTTCCCGAGGATGCCGTGCAACTCGATAAGCGGGGCCATCCAGGGTCATCGCCAACGCCTTCTTTGTGCCTTTCACTCTAACAACGGCGGCGTCCGAACCAGGTCCCACCATGGTATTGGATTGAACCATGTGGTCGTACTGTTCCCAGACCCATTGGCGGCACGCAAGATTGGGAGACGAAACGGCGAGTTTCAGAAGCCGGCTGCAGTCCGGGTTGGCGGAAAGGAAACTTTCGATCATTGCGGGCTCGCAACCATCCAGAAAACTGTAGTGCTCCAGGCGTGAAGAAATGATGGATTTGGGCGGCAACAGCGGCCGCTGATAAAGGGGGGCGTCGTCGGCCAGTGCGCCATTAGGGATTTCTGCAACGACTTTTCCGTGCTGCCGGACCCGCAGCAGTCCATCATCGGTCACGCGGCCGACGGTGACGACATCGAGTCCCCACTTGTGGAAGACGTCGAAGACTTCTTTTTCCTTCTTCTTGTTGGGCATGATCTCGTAGGCCGTCATTTCGGATTCGCGCTGCGGCACATCATCGAGCTCCAGCTCGACACCCGTCCCGGCTCGTGCCCCCATTTCGCAGCTCGAGCAGGTCAGGCCGGCGGCTCCCATGTCCTGGATGCCGACGATCAACCCCTTTTGCATGGCTTCGAGGCAGGCCTCGAGCAGCAGCTTTTCCATGAACGGGTCGCCGATCTGAACATTTGGCCGCTTGGCCCCGGCATCCTCGCCGAAACCGGCCGATGCCATGGTCGCGCCGTGAATACCGTCACGGCCGGTCTTCGCGCCCACATAGATGACGGGATTGCCCACACCGTGTGCGCGCCCGTAGAAGATCTTGTCCTTTTCAAAAATCCCCAGGGCGAAAGCATTCACCAGCGGGTTCTGCGAATAGCAATCCGCGAAGTAGATTTCGCCCCCGACGGTCGGCACACCAAAACAATTTCCGTAGAATGCAATGCCGCCTACAACGCCTTCGAGTATTCGTTTGTTCTGCTGTTTGTGGAGCGGACCGAATCGCAAGCTGTTCATCGCAGCGATCGGCCGCGCACCCATCGTGAAGATATCCCGCAGAATACCGCCCACTCCGGTTGCCGCGCCCTGAAAAGGCTCGATGAACGAAGGATGATTGTGCGATTCAATCTTGAAAGCGACGGCCAGACCATCGCCAATGTCAATGATGCCTGCGTTTTCGCCTGGACCCTGAAGCACCGCGGGCCCGCGGGTGGGAAGGCGCCGCAGATGAACGCGCGAGCTTTTGTAGCTGCAGTGCTCGCTCCACATGACGCTGAAGATTCCAAGTTCCGTCAGGGTCGGCTGGCGCTTCAGGATGTCGACGATCTTCTGGTACTCGCTTTCGGTCAGGTTGTGCTGCGTTAGAAGTTCTTCTGAGACCATTGAAGCCCTTCCGGCCGCGCCGGCTTTAGCCGGCGCGGACCAATGCGTTAACCATCGATTCAAAAATCAATTTACCGTCGGCGCTGCCCAGAAGGCTTTCGCTGGAGCGGTCGGGATGCGGCATCATTCCGAGCACGTTGCGCTGTTCGTTTACAATTCCGGCAATGTTGTGGAGTGAACCGTTGGGATTCGCTTCAGGCGTGATTTCGCCACTCGCCGTCGCGTAACGGAAAACCACCTGGCCGTTGTCTTCGATACGTTTCAGTGTTTCCGGATCCGCGAAGTAGTTTCCATCGCCATGGCCGACAGGAATTCGAAGCAGCTGGTTCTTTTTCAAGATATTCGAATAGGGCGTGTCCGTGGTCTCAGTGCGCAGGTGCAGGAACTTGCACACATATTTCAGTCCGACATTGCGCAGCAGAGCCCCAGGCAATAATCCCGCTTCTGCCAGGATCTGAAAACCGTTGCAGATGCCGAAAACCAGGCCGCCCTGCTTCGCGAAATCTCCGATGGCCTTCATCACAGGCGAGAACTTCGCCAGTGCACCGGTCCGCAGGTAATCGCCATAGGCAAATCCGCCGGGCAGAATCACGGCATCGAACCCCTTCACAGATGTGTCCTGATGCCAGATGAATTCGACAGGCTGTCCGATCACGGACTCGACCACGTAATAGCAATCGTGTTCGCAGTTCGATCCCGGAAATATAACAACACCGAATTTCATGGCATCTCCTTAGCGTCGGGCCCACCGGCCAGCCCATTTCGGTACACCGCTTCGCGGCCTTTTTGATTGGGCAATGGCCGGTCCCCCCACGCCCTGTCACTCCCAGATGATTCGATATTCCTCGATCACAGGATTCGTCAAAACTTCTTTCGCGAGCCGTTCCACCTCCTGGCGCGAGGCTCCATCCTTGATGCTCACGTCGAAGATCTTGCCCTGCCGCACATCACTGATATTCGTCAGGCCGAGTGAAGCGAGGCTTCGATGGATCGTCATGCCCTGAGGATCGAGAACCGTGGGTTTCAATGAAACAATGACAGTCGCTTTCATGGCTGATCGTAACATTTCTCCATGTCCTTGTGTCGTCGTGGTTAAAAGACCCTCTGGAAGATTCGATCCACGTTCGCCAGCAGCCGGCTCGAATCAAAAACCTTGTCGACATCAGCCGCCGTCAGTTTCTGCTTGATGTCGGCGTCGTTCAGGACCTTCTCCTTGAAAGTTCCGCCCTCGTCCCAGACGCGCATCGCATTCCGTTGAACCCAGCGGTACGCATCCTCGCGCGTGACACCCCTGGCGACGAGTTCCAGCAGCAACTCGCCAGAATAGATCAGCCCGTGAGTCAGTTCGAGATTCTCCTTCATCCGATCCGGATACACGACGAGCCTTTCGATGAGCGTTGCCGTTTTGTCGAGCAGGTAATCAGTCAGGATAGTCGAATCCGGGAAGATGATGCGCTCCACAGACGAATGCGAAATGTCCCGCTCATGCCAGAGTGCGACGTTCTCCATGGCCGCCATTGCATTGCTGCGAAGCACACGCGCCAACCCCGCTATCTGCTCGGATGTGATCGGGTTGCGTTTGTGCGGCATTGCGGACGAGCCCTTTTGCCCGGCCGACAAGTATTCCTCGGCCTCCCGCACTTCCGTCCGCTGCAGGTGTCTTATTTCGAGCGCGATCTTCTCGAGCGTTGTGGCGATCAGGGCAAGCGATGAAATGTAGTGCGCATGACGATCGCGCTGAATGACTTGCGAGGCGGCCGGCGCCGGTTTCAGGTTCAGCTTGCGCATCACTTTCTCCTCGGTATCGGGAGAAAGATGCGCGAAAGTGCCGACCGCGCCGGAGAGCTTTCCGACACGCATGGTTTCGACCGCTTCCTTGAATCGTCCCTGCTGGCGTCCAACTTCGTCGTACAGCAGCGCCAGCTTCAATCCAAATGTCGTTGGTTCCGCATGAATCCCGTGAGTCCGGCCGACGATCACGGTTGTCTTGAATTCATGCGCGCGTTTCTTCAGAACATCGAGCAGCCGTTGAATGTCTTCGAGAATGATGGTGGAGGCTTCAGCCACCTGAAGAGCCATGGCCGTGTCGAGGACGTCCGACGACGTAAGGCCGAAATGAAAATAACGCGACGCCGGCCCGACATATTCCGCCACCGATTGAGTAAAGGCGATCACGTCGTGTTTCACTTCCGCTTCTATTTCATTGATTCGATCGACCGAAAATGCGGCCCTGGTTTTGATTTCAGCCGCGGCGTCCCTGGGGATGATCCCTTCCTGTGCCAGCGTCTCCGTGACGGCAAGCTCGACGTCAAGCCAGCGCTGGTATTTGTTCTGGTCTTCCCAGATCCGGCCCATTCGCGGACGTGTGTAGCGCGGTATCATCTTGTAACTATAACTGAACCGGATCGGTCGGCTGGTCCTGTGACGTCAGTTTCAAAAGGGCCGGCGAGAGGCCCCGATCCCGCAGAGCGCGCGCCGCTTCCTGCCGCGCAAGCTCCGGATGATTGTTTTTTGAGCTCAGGTGTGCGAGCACAACGTGCTCGGCCATGCCGTCGTATTGTTCCCGGATGAAACGCCCGACCGCGTAGTTCGACAGATGTCCGTGCCGGCCCATCAGCCGCTGCTTCAAGTTCCAGGGATACGGACCAACGCGAAGCATCTCGAGGTCATGGTTGGATTCCAGGATCAGCATGTGCGATCCGGAAAGCCGGGCCGCGACGTGATCGGGCATATAACCAACGTCGGTAAGCTGCGTGATTTTCACGCCGCCGCTGGTGATGCTGAAAGCGACCGGCTCTGCGGCATCATGGGGGACGCGAAACGGAACGATATCGGCATCACCAATTGTGAAAGCGACTCCCGGTATGATCGTCGTAATACGGGATCCGTTCAGCTCGAATTCGCTGGCCTGAAGCGCCCGGCCGGTTCCCCACGTCAGGTAAGCAGTCAGCGGCAGCTCCTTGACCAGCGTTCTTACTCCGGATGCGTGGTCGTTATGCTCGTGTGTGACCAGCACAGCGTCGATTCCGTCCGGATCTTCTCCAATGGCTTCCAACCGCTTTGCGATTTCCCTGCGGCTCAATCCCGCATCGATGAGCAGCCGAACGCGTTCCGTCCGCACAAACGTCGCATTGCCCCGGCTTCCACTTGCGAGAACGGACACCATTATCGCCATGCTTCGCACTATCTCCGATACATCGGACAGGATAGGGGACTGGGAAGATCGCGTGCGATACAATCATGGGCAGGAGGTTGAACAATGGCGCGCTTGCCGTTGACGAAAGAAGAGGTTGCGACCGGCAGACTGGTCCTGAGTCTCAAATCAGTCGGCTTAACTCCGGAACAATTCTTCCGCCTTTGTAGCGACAATCGCGAAATCAGCATGGAACTCACGGCCCAGAAAGAGTTGGTCATCATGGCTCCTGCTGGAATCGAGAGCGGTTGGCGCGAGACCAAAATCATTTACCGCCTTGCGGACTGGGCTTTAAAGGATGGAACAGGAATAGCGCTCGGACCTACCGCCGGCTACACCCTGCCCAACGGTGCCGTCCGTGCGCCGGATGCCTCCTGGATGCCTCGTGAGCGTTGGGAGGCTATTCCTAAAGAAGAGAGAGAAAAATTCGCGCATACCTATCCCGATTTTGCCCTGGAGTTGATGTCGCCCAGCAACACACTGGCGGAACTACACGCCAAAATGACCGAATACATCGCCAACGGCGCACGACTTGGATGGCTAATCGATCCTTATGAGAAGCACGTGTACATCTACCGTCCCGGTCAACGATTCGAGACCCTGGAGAACCCCACCACCATCAGCGGCGATCCTGTCCTTCCCGGATTCGTTTTCAACGTCACCGAGATCTGGTAACGGCTGGTGAAGGCCTCAGAGAGACTCGAGACAGCCAGGCTGGTGCTGCGCCGCCCGGCAGTTAAGGACGTCAAGACGATGTTTGCCCGATACTCGAGCGACCCGGACGTCACGCGATTCCTCGGCTGGCCCCGTCATCAGTCGCCGGCGGATACGCGCAAGTTCATTAGGTTCAGCGATGCAGAATGGCACCACTGGCCGGCGGGACCATACCTCGTGTGCTCGCGTGAGACCGGCGCGCTGCTGGGGTCTACCGGGCTTTCCTTCGAAACGCCTTATCGAGCGGTGACCGGGTATGCACTCGCCAAAGATTCGTGGGGGCACGGTTACGCGACCGAGGCGCTTCAAGCCATGGTAGAGGTTGCCCGCTCCGTCGGCGTCCGGCGTCTGTATGCGCTCTGCCATACCGAACATTGTGCCTCCTGGCGGGTTCTCGAGAAGTGCGGATTCATTCGTGAAGGCATCCTTCGCTGTCACTCGGAATTTCCGAATCTCGCGCCGAGCGAGATCTGTGACGTCCTCTGTTACGCCAAAGTGCTTCCGTGAAAAGAAGGGATATATGGACCTGAGGATAAAATTAAGTCTTGTGACTGTAGCGGTATTGACGTTGGGTTTTGCGTCGCCTCAAACATCGAACCGGCCCCCGGCGCCTGCACGGGAGACGTATGCCGATCTTCCCGGTGTGCGCATCTGGTTTCGCGACACCGGGGGAAGTGGCATCCCCGTTGTATTCATGCACGCCGCGACAGGAAGCAGCCGGAACTGGGACAACCAAATTCCGGTGTTCACGGCTGCCGGTTACCGATTCATCGCGTACGACCGGCGAGGCTGGGGCCGCTCTGTAAGCGATCCTGCAGGTTCGCCGCCGGGCACTGCGGCAGACGACCTCCAGGGCTTGATGAATTATCTGAACGTTGACCGCTTCCATCTGGTCGGCACAGCCGCCGGAGGATTCGTGTCCCTGGACTACGCGCTGTCCTTTCCGCAGCGGCTTCGAAGCGTGGTGATTGCCAACAGCATCGTTGGGGTTCAGGACGAAGACTATCTGGAACTCGGCCGCCGGCTCCGGCCACCACAGTTCGACGCTTTGCCCCCCGAGATCCGCGAACTGGGCCCGTCGTACCGCGCAGCCAATGCCGAGGGAACACGCCGTTGGGTAGAACTTCAACGCCTGAGCCGGCCGGAAGGACCGCCGGCACCTGCGCAGACGTTTCGGAACAGGATGACATTTTCTCTGCTCGAAACCATAAAAGTGCCGACGCTTCTGCTCACCGGAGACGCCGACATGTACGCGCCGCCTCCGCTGGTGCCCCTCTTCAAGGCCCGGATCAAGAATTCTGAGTCCTTAATCGTTCCCGAAGCTGGACATTCTTCGTACTGGGAAAAGCCGGAGGTCTTTAATCGTGCGGTTCTTGATTTTATTCGCAAGCATTAGCGTCTTGCCCACTCTGGGCGGAAAGGGTATCCAGCTACGCGTATCCTTTTGATACAATAGCGGCATGCGAATAAAGCCGATCATCTTCTTTCTGATCGTGGGTTCCCTTGCGGGTTATTTTGTGTACAGGGAAGCAACAGGAACTGGCAAATCCGGCGTCGTCAACATCGGCTCGCAGGCACCGGATTTCTCGCTCAAAGATGAGAACGGCAAAGAGGTAAAGCTGAGCGATTATCGCGGCAAAGTGGTATTCCTGAATTTCTGGGCAACATGGTGTGAGCCTTGCATCGAGGAAATGCCCGAAATGGAAGTGTTGAAGAACAGATTGAAGGATCGAAAGTTCCAGATGCTCGCAGTCAGCGTGGATCTTGATTGGGACCCCATCAAACAGTTCTACAAAAAGTACAACCTCACGATTCCAACAGCCCTGGATCCCGGAGGGGTGCAGGTCGCTAAAGGCATCTATAAGGTGACAGGCTGGCCGGAAACGTTCCTCATCGATGCCAATGGCTACGTCGTAAAGCACACCTGGCGCGAGCGCTGGACCGACCCGCGTGTCATAGCGTATCTCGAGTCCCTCATCCCGCAGGAACAAGCGCAAAAAGTCTCCGATTAAGAGCCGCCGGCTGATCCAATGCGAGTTTTCTTCGATTATGAACGGCACGAGCTGGCCGAAATCCTCAGTCCGCCTTTCCGGGCGACGCAGATCTACAAATCTGTCTATCAGCGCTGGTTCGATAGCTTCGAGCTGATGACCGATTTGCCAAAGGCGTTTCGCGCTTCGCTTGCCGAAGAATGGAACATTCACCTGCCGGCCGTTCACCGAAGATTCGATTCCGTGGACGGAACCCGCCGTTACCTGGTCCGTCTCGACGACGGCGAGTTTGCAGAAACCGTTTTCATTCCCGAAGAAAGCCGCAATACGATCTGCATTTCATCGCAGATCGGCTGCGCGCTCGACTGCAAGTTCTGCCTGACGGGCCAGATCGGTCTCATCCGGCACCTGCGCCCGGGCGAAATCGTGACGCAGGTGCTGGTGGCCCAGCGTGACAACCTCTCCTGGGAAATGCGCGACAGTTTCAATATCGTTCTGATGGGCATGGGGGAACCCCTGCACAACTACGACAATGTCATGAAGGCAATCCGGATCCTGCACGATGAGCACGGATTGAACATATCCATGTCGCGGATCACGCTTTCCACCGCCGGGCTCCTGCCGGGAATTGAGCGGCTCGCCGATGAGCCGATGATTCCGAATCTCGCTATTTCGCTTACGGGTGCCACGAACGAGAAGCGAAACGAATTGATGCCGATCAATCGCAAATATCCGATAGAACAATTGCTCGACACAGTCCGCCGATTTCCGCTCAAGCATCGGCAGCGCGTGACCTTCGAGTACGTTCTGCTCAAAGGAGTCACGGACTCGACAGACGATGCGTTGAATCTCGTGAAGCTGCTGAAGGGACTTCGCGCGAAGGTCAACTTGATTCCCTTGAACGAAGCCGATGAACTCAGTTACAGGCGGCCGCCGGATGCCGCAGTCGAGCGGTTTCAGCAAGTCCTCGCCGACCACAACATCTCAGCCTTCGTGCGGAAAAACCGCGGCAACGATATTTCGGCTGCCTGTGGCCAATTGGCAAAAATGGGATCGTGAAAGCCAGAAGCCAGAAGCCAGAAGCCAGAAGCCAGAAGCCAGAAGCCAGAAGCCAGAAGCCAGAAGCCAGAAGCCAGAATGGAGCCTAGTGAACGATCCCATTCTGGCTTCTGGCTTCTTGGCTTCTGGCTTCCTCCCCTTAGTACGTTTCCTTGAGCCACTGAAACACGGCATCCGCGACGCGCTTGTCGGCAACCCACTGCGATGTGCCGCCGGAAAGGGGAACGACCTGAACGCGTGAAGGATTGGCCACGGCCGTCTTCACCCGGTTTCCTTCAGCTTCGTCGGCAACGATGATCAGCGCGGACTTGGGTTTGAAGTCCTGGGCGCTGCCGGCCATGGCGAGGCTCTCGCTCAACTTGGGCTGGATCGCGACAACCGTACGAACTTCCGGAAACCTGCCGCTCGAGATCAGCGCGAGATTGGCGCCGACATCGCTTCCAATAACGACGATCCTGCTGTTGTTGATTCGCGGTTGAGCCTTGAGCCAGTCGAGGGCGGGATCGATATCGAGCGGGAATTCATGGAGGCTGGTTCGCCATTCCTGTGTCGCCTGGATGGGCCTCTGGTTCTTTGTCTTGCTCTCGCCGTGACCCCGCAGGTCCAGGGCCATCACAGCCCAGCCGCGGTTCAGCAACTCGCGAGTAAAAGCATTCCAAACAGCACGATCTTCGCCGTATCCATGAAGCAACAGGACGGAGGGAACGGGAGCTGGAACTCCGACGGGCATTTCAAAAGAGGCGTGCAGTTCGACGAGGTCGTACGTTTTGAATTCCGGCCCGGCGTCATCGGCCTCCCGACCTCCGCCCGCAACCACGTCGACATCGAGTTGGAAGTTGATGACGTTGTCTTCGCGGTTCAGGAAGGAGCTGACGACCTTTTTCTCCGAAGCCTTCCCTTTCAACTCGGCATAGACCTCGTAGTCCGCCGTTGGGGGCAGCGCATAAACCTTGTAAAGGCCTTCCTGGTCGGTTGTCAGCGTCCGCACGACATTCGTTTTCATGTCCCGTACGTAGACGCGCGCGCCGACAATCACTTTGCCGCGGGCATCCTGAACGGCGCCATGAATGTTCTTCGGCTTGGGCCCGGTATCCTTCCGCCCGCGGGGGAACAACTGCGCCCCGAGCGGTAGACTCATTGAGACGAGAAGGAGAAGAATAACGCTACTTTTTGAGAACAATCGAAACATCTGCACGTTCATCGCCTAAAATCTCAACATCTTTTTCCTGCTTCGGGAATCCAGCCGCTTCAACAGTCAAATGAAACTTTGCGGGGCCGACTGCCAGGCGGAATGCAAATTCGCCGAGCCGGTCACTGACGGCCTCTCTGCGGGTTTTCTTCTGCTGCTTTGCATCGATATCCATCCGGATGACTGTGACCTTCGCGCCCTGAAAAGATTGGCCTTCGGCTGTGAAGACCGTTCCTTTAATTAAGGAATAGTTCGTTTGAGCAAGGAGCGAATAACCACAAAAGGCACAAAGGACACAGACAACGACATGCTTGCGCCGGCTAATTCCCATTCTTTTTGGTCAAAAGCCTTTTGACGACCGCTTCGGTATCTTCGTAACGGCCCGTTCCCGAATGGCTGAGCTGGATCACACCGTTCTGGTCGACGACGAAGTGGCTGGGCCAGGTGTTGCAAAGATAGTCCGACCAGATGTCGTACTTGTTGTCCACGACAACCGGATACTTGATGCCCTTTTTCGCCACAGCTTCCTTGATCTTGGGAATTTCCTTTTCGTAGTCGAGCCGCGGCGTGTGGACGCCGATGATCACGAGCCCATCCTTTGCGTACTTGTCGTAGAGCTCCTTGACATGGGGCATGGCTTCCGCGCAATAGGGACAATCAAACGCCCAGAAATCGATCAGCACGACTTTGCCGCGAAGCTGCTCCAGTTTCAGTGGAGCCGTGTTGATCCAGGTCTCGGAACTCTTGAGCTCCGGCGCCTTCTGCCCGACAAAGACGTCGTCCGCATGTTGTGCCCACGCGACGCTGCCTGTAAGTAAGAACGCGAGTATCAGCCTGGCAAACATATATAGGTCTCCTCGGTGCAGGATGGTCCAAATTCTCTCACAACTGTCCGTTTTGGTCGAACCCTTGCATGTTACATGGAGGAGAGAACTATGAACGAAGAGAATCGTACCAAAGCGGCGCTGAGACTCTTTCTGGTGAGCGGACTGGGATTGCGGTCCGCGAACACGCTAATGCGGCACTTTAAAGATCCACAGGCTGTGTTTGGGTCGAGCCGGCCTGAACTGGAAGCGCTGGGGATTCCGCCGGATGTCGCGGACGACGTGCTCTCGAAGAAGTCTGCCCAACGGGCGGAGGAAGAGTGGACGAAAACGGTGGAGCTTGGCGTGGACGTTGTGGATATCCTCAGCTCCGCGTATCCACCGCTCCTGCGCGAAATATACGATCCCCCGATTGTCCTCTATATTCGCGGGAAGAAATGGAATCCGGAGTTGCCGCAGCTGGCGATCGTCGGGACCAGGCGGCCGACGGGTTATGGCATCAACTGCGCCGAACGTCTCGCAGAGGACCTTGCGGCACGCGGCCTGGCCATCACGTCCGGTTTGGCCAGAGGGCTCGACGCGGCTGCGCACCGCGGGGCGCTGCGGGCGGGCATCACGTATGCGGTTTTCGGAAGCGGACTCGACTTCGTCTATCCAAAGGAAAATCGCAAACTCGCCGACTTCGTGATCGAAAATGGCGCGATTATCTCGGAATTCCCGCTGGGCACGCCGCCTTCGCCACAAAATTTTCCGATCCGGAATCGAATAATTGCGGGCATGTCGCTGGGCGTTACCGTGGTCGAAGCGGCGGAATATTCCGGGTCGCTGATCACGGTCCGGCTAGCGCTGGAATCCGGGCGGGAGATTTTTGCGGTGCCCGGGAATATCACGTCGGCCAACAGTTTCGGGCCGCATGTTCTGATCCGCCAGGGCGCCAAACTCGTCGCGGGCTGGCAGGACGTCGTGGAGGAGCTCCCACACCCGATTCGCGAAAAAATTCTTGCGCCGCTGGTGGCTCAAATGCAGGCTGCGCCTGAGCCGAAGCTCGAAGGGGCCGAGGCCAGGGTATGGAAACTTTTGTCGGTTCAGGAAGCGATTTCCCTCGATACCTTGCTCGCTAAGTTGCCATTGCCCACGTCGGAAGTCTATAGTGCGCTGCTCGGTCTGGAGATCAGCGAGTATGTCCGCCAACTGCCTGGAAAGAAATACATTCGGCGGCTCTGACGAAAGGCGTTGTTGCTTTTTCGGCGCACACGACTTATTAGATAGACCATGGCGGTCTGAAAGATATGCCGATAAAAAAGTCATTGGTGATTGTCGAATCACCCGCGAAAGCGAACACGATCAATAAATATCTGGGCAAGGACTTCGTCGTGAAGGCTTCGCTCGGCCACGTGAAGGATCTGCCCAAGAGCAAGCTGGGAGTTGATCTCGATAACGATTTCGAACCCGTCTACGAACTCATACCCGGGAAAGAAAAAGTCATCAAAGAACTCCGCACTGCGGCGAAGACTGCAGGGCGTATCTTTCTCGCTGCCGACCCGGATCGGGAAGGCGAAGCGATCTGCCAGCATCTCAAAGAAATCCTCGACGGCAACAAGGCCGAAGTCTTTCGCGTCCTTTTCAACGAAATCACGCCGAAGGCAATTCGCGCCGCGATGGAGCATCCCGGCCGAATCAATCAGCATATCGTCGATGCACAGCAGGCCCGGCGAATCCTCGATCGTCTGGTGGGCTACAAGATCAGCCCGTTGCTCTGGGACAAGGTACGCCGCGGCATCTCCGCCGGCCGGGTGCAGACAGTCGCGCTTCGGCTGATCGTGGAACGCGAACGTGAGGTCCTGGCCTTCACGCCTGAAGAATACTGGTCGGTCACGGCAAACCTCGAAGGCCACGAGCCTCCTCCATTCAGTGCCAGGCTGGTGAAGTTCAAGGGCAAGAACGTGGAAGTCCGGAACCAGGCTGAGGCCGATCACATTCTCGACGTTGTAAGGAAGTCGGACTTCCTCGTCGACTCCGTCGTCACCAAGGAGAAGAAGCGAAATCCGGTTCCTCCGTTCACGACCAGCAAACTTCAACAGGATGCCGCGCGCCGGCTGCGCTTCACGGTCAAGAAGACCATGATGGTCGCACAGAAGCTGTACGAAGGAATCGAACTGGGCGGCGAGGAAGGCCGCGTTGGTTTGATCTCATACATGCGTACCGATTCCACGCGCGTTTCCGACGAGGCGATGCAGATGGTGCGGTCGTATGTGTCCGACGTTTACGGCCCGAATTACCTGCCTGAGAAACCGGTTTTCTATAAGAGCAAAAAGGACGCCCAGGATGCCCATGAGGCCATTCGTCCGACCTTCGTCGGCCGGACTCCCGACGACCTGAAGCCGTTTCTCTCCGAGGATGAGCTGAAGCTCTATCGCCTGATCTGGACTCGATTCGTCGCTTCGCAGATGAACCCTGCGGTCTACGATCAAACGACCGTTGAGATTTCGGCGAAGGATTACCTGTTCCGGGAAAACGGGCGCGTCATGAAATTCGACGGCTTCCTGAGAGTTTATGAGGAATCCGCCGATGACGAGATCCACGCCAAACCAACTGGAGATGAAGAGGACGACATTGCGCTTCCTCCGCTGACCGTTGGCGAAAAGCTGCGGCTGCTGGATATCACACCGAAACAGCATTTCACGGAACCGCCGCCGCGATTCACCGAAGCATCCCTCGTCAAAGCGCTCGAAGAGAAGGGCATCGGCCGTCCATCAACCTACGCGACGATTCTCACGACCATTCAGGATCGCGAGTATGTGACAAAGGATCAGGGGAAGTTCAAGCCCACAGAACTGGGCACGGTCGTGACGGACCTGCTCGTGAAACACTTCGAAGACATCTTCGATATCCAGTACACCGCTCGAATGGAGGAGGAACTGGACGAGGTCGAAGAAGGAAAGATGACATGGGTCGAGGCGCTCGACGAGTTCTACAAGAAGTTCGAGAAGGACCTGAAGAAGGCCACCAAGAACATGGAGAACCTCAAGCGCCAGGAGTTACCCACCGACGAGATCTGCGAGAAGTGCGGCAGCCCGATGGTCAAGAAGTGGGGACAGTTCGGAAGTTTCCTCGCGTGTTCGGCGTATCCCGAGTGCAAGAACACGAAGGAAATCGCGCTCGAGGAGCCGCCCAAGGAAGGTGAAGCCGCAGCCGAAGCCGAACCGGAACCCTGCGAGAATTGCGGCAAGCCCATGGCACTCAAGCGCGGGCGTTTCGGACAGTTCCTGGCCTGCACCGGATATCCCGAGTGCAAGACCACCCGCAAGATCGCGCAAGGAACTAAAACTCCAAAGAAACCCGACGTGGTTCTGGACGAAACGTGCCCGCAATGCGGCCTGGCCAAGCTTGTCGTGAAGGACGGACGATTCGGCGAGTTCACGGCGTGCAGCAATTATCCCAAATGTAAATACATCAAGCCCAAGACTGTCGGCGTACCCTGTCCCAAGCCGGGTTGTGGCGGCGAGCTTATCGAGCGCCGTTCAAAGCGCGGTAAGGTCTTTTACGGCTGCTTGAAATACCCGGATTGCGATTTCGTCGTCTGGAACAAGCCCGTTCCCGAACAGTGCCCGCAATGCGGTTCTCCCTACTTGTTGGAAAAAACCACCAAGCGCGAAGGACCCATCCGTTACTGCAACGAGGAATCCTGCAAGTACAAGGTTCAGGTGGAAACCGAAGAGGTATCGTCGTAAGAGAAGCCAGAAGCCAGAAGCCAGAAGCCAGAAGCCAGAAGAACACGTACTTGAATGTCGAGATCGCCCTCAAGAACTTTCCAAGATCTTATCGTTTGGAGGAAGGCACACGAGTTTGTGCTAACGGTTTATCGGGAATCTGCGTCATTTCCGAGAACCGAGATTTTCGGACTAACCTCCCAATTGCGGCGGGCTGCTGTCTCTGTGCCAGCTAATATCGCTGAGGGTTTTGTAAAACGTGGCAAACCGGACAAGGCACGCCTTATGAATATCGCGCAAGGATCGTTAGAGGAGGCGCGCTATTATCTAATCCTTGCCGACGACTTGGGGTATCTGGACAATGCAACACTGCTCGACCACATTGAGGAGATTTCTCGCTTACTTGAACGCTACATTGCGTGTATTCGTCTCAACTAGCTCCTTCTGGCTTCTGGCTTCTGGCTTCTGGCTTCCTCCCCAACATGTCTCCTGACGATCTTGCCTATCTGTTTTCTCTCACAAACGAATATCGATCGATCCGCTATGACCTGCGCAATATGGCGGCATTGGCCTCCGCGCTTGGAAATCCGCAGAAAGCGTTCAGGTCTGTGCTCATTGCAGGGACGAATGGCAAAGGCTCTGTCGCAAGGCTTCTCTCCGCGATGATGCCGGAAGCAGCGTTGTACACGTCGCCGCATCTGACGCGATTGAACGAGAGAATTCGGATCGGGGAAAAGGAGATTTCCGACGGCGACCTGAAGGATGTGTTCGACCACGTGAAGGCCGCCACCGCCACGGCGAAGGAGCTGCTCTATCCGCCCACCTACTTTGAAATCGTGACGGCGATGGCGTTTCTCTACTTCCGGGACCGGGTGAAGTTTGCAGTGCTCGAGGTGGGGCTTGGAGGAAGGCTCGATGCGACCAACATCGTCCGGCAGGAGGTATCCGTCATTACCAGCATTGGCCTCGACCACCAGGAATACCTCGGGACAACCATAGAAGCGATCGCTGCTGAAAAAGCCGGCATCATCAAAGACGACGAGCCGGTTGTCATCGGTCCGGCGGCGGATTTGCCCGCGATACGAGAGAAGGCCGGAGCAAGGCTCGTTCGGGCTGCAGACCTGAAACAAGAAGTCCGGTCTTTGGGCGACGGCTACTTTGAGCTGGACATCGGGCGGTATCGCAATCTCAGACCGCGGCTGGCAGGCCGTCACCAGGTCGAAAACGTGACGATTGCGGTTCGTGCAGCGGAGTGTCTGGGTCTCGCTGAGGACGACATTATTCGCGGCGTCAATACCGCAACCTGGCCGGGCCGGTTGGAAAGAATCGGCCACTTTCTGCTCGATGGCGCCCACAACGTCGCCGCGGCGAAAGCGCTCGCGCGGTTCCTTGAAGAGTTTTACCCGCACGTGTGGATCATTTTTGGCGCAATGGCCGATAAGCAGTTCGAAGAAATGATCGCGATCCTCGAGCCGCATGCGAGCCAGTTCATCTTTACGAAGCCAAACAGCACCCGGGCCAAGGATCCGGCGGCTCTTCAAGAGCTGGTTCCCGGCTCGCGCGTAGAACCTTCGGTGACGGATGCGATTCACTTCGCTCGGGCGCACGCCCCCGCCGGCTACCCCGTCCTCATTTGCGGTTCGCTGTACCTGATTGGCGAGGCACGCGCCATGCTACAGTAAGCCATGGCCGTCGGAACCAGGCTCAGCTATGCGCGCTCTCTGCTGATCACAGCGCCATTAATTTTCCTGTACACAGGCATCATGGCGTCGATTTCGGTCGCCAGTTCGCTGCTGGACGCCCGTGGGCGGATGCAGCATGCCTGCGCCAGGATATGGGCTCGGATGATTCTTTGGACTTCTCGAGTCCGCCTGAGCGTGAAGGGTGTCGAGCACATCAGGCCGCATGCTCCCTATGTGCTTTGCGTGAACCATCAGAGTCATATGGACATCCCGATCCTTCTGGCCGCGCTGCCGTTCCAATTCCGGTTTGCGGCGAAGAAGCAGTTGTTCCGTTATCCGTTTCTTGGATGGCACCTGCGCCGGTCCGGCCACGTGCCGATTGATAGAGAAAATCCTCATGCGGCCGTCAAATCACTTCACCAGGCGGCGGACGCGATCAAGGGTGGAACGCCCGTGATGATCTTTCCCGAAGGCGGAACCAGCCGCGATGGCAGCCTCAAACCCTTCAAGGGCGGGGGTTTTATGCTGGCGATGAAAGCGAATGCCGCGGCGGTTCCGGTGACGATTCGCGGATCGCGATCGGTGCTGGTGCCAACGACGTACCACGTGCATGGAGGATCGGTCGAGGTGATTGTTGGAAAACCTATTCCCGCGGAGGGACTCTCCAGCAACGACCTTGCAAATCGCGTTCGCGAGGAAATAGTCAGAGCGTTTAATCATGGCAAAACCCTGGATCGGAATTCCTACTCGTTATCACGAAAAGACTGAGTACATCGGCCAGATCCGCCACTACGTCGATGCGGTGCTCTGGGCGGGCGGCCTGCCTCTCCTGATTCCGTGTTTAGGCGATTGCGAGATCGTGCACGACTATATCAAGCGTGTGCATGGCATTCTCCTGCCGGGCAGTCCAACCGATATCGATCCGGCACACTACGGGGCCGCCCGGCACGACAAACTCGGCCGCCTTTTTCCGGAGCGTGATGACACAGACTTCACGCTCCTCGAGCACGCCGACCGAAAGGCCCTGCCCGTACTGGGAATCTGCTTCGGTGTACAGAGCCTCAATGTTCATCGGGGTGGTACGCTGGTGCAGGACATTCCCTCGCTGGTTTCCGGGCCGTTGATCCACGATGAAGAGAATGACCGGCCGCCCGCCCGGCACCATGTCCGCCTGGATGAAGGCAGCCTGATCGCCCGCCTCGCCGGCCGGTCTGAAGTCGAGGTCAACAGCTCTCACCATCAAGCCGTCGAGACACCGGGACGCAATCTGCGGGCGGTTGCTTTTGCGCCCGATGGAGTAATCGAAGCGATTGAAGATACGACTGGACGCTTCATTATCGGCGTACAATGGCATCCGGAGAGGGAATGGAAGAAAGATCCGTTTTCGAAGGCGCTGTTCACATCGTTTATCGAACAAGCGCTCGTTCGTTATAATAATTCCAACTTCAATGAGTAGACTATCCTGGCTTATCACTACGATCGTAATTGCCGCGGCGCTATCGCTTGCCGGCCCGCCTGCCACGGCGCAGTCGCGGTCCAACCCGGTTATGGACCAGATGATTCAGGCGCTCGGAGGCCCGGCATTCGTGGATGTGAAAGAGATCCAGACCGGCGGCCGGTTTTTCGCATTCACGAAGGGCGAACTGAGCGGCTCGGACATTTTCGCGGATTACATCAAGTTTCCGGACATGGAACGCACAGAGTTCGGGTTCGGCAAGAACAAGTCGATCACGATCAACCGGGGAACGGAAGGCTGGAAGATCGAACCGAAGGAGAAGGAGCCTCAGCCGATGCCGGTCAAGGCAGGCGAAGAATTTCTCGCGAATTTCAAGACAAGCTTCGATTACGTGCTGCGGTTCGTCGTCAAGCAGCCCCAGACGACAATTCAAAGTCTTTCCAGCGAGATCATCGATTTCAAACGGACGGACGTGGTGGAATTGCGCGATCCGGCCAAGAATCGCATTCGTTTTTACGTCGATCGGGAAACAAAACTGCCGGTCAAGATGCAGATCCGTAGATCTGATGAGACCAAACTCAACGAAGAGCAATATGGCAACTGGCATAAATTTCAGGGAGTGATGACACCTCTTTTTGTAGGCCGCTACAAAGACGGTGTTAAGATCATGGAGATCCGTGCCGAGACGGCGGCTTATAATTCCGGACTTTCAGACAATCTCTTCTCACCCCCGGCGACAAAATAGGCGAATGAATCCTTCTATTCAAGCGACGACGATTCTTTGCGTCCGCAAGAAGAACAAAGTGGCCATTGCGGGCGACGGCCAGGTGACACTGGGCGACACCGTCATCAAGCACGGCGCCAAGAAGATCCGGCGCCTCTACAACGACAAGATCATCGCCGGGTTTGCCGGCTCGTCTGCGGACTCCTTTGCCCTGTTCTCACGCTTCGAAGCGAAGCTCGAACAGTTTCACGGAAACCTGAGCCGCGCGGCCGTCGAGCTTGCGAAGGACTGGAGAACGGACCGGTCGCTGCGACACCTGGAAGCCGTGATGATCGTTGCCGATGACAAGAATACGTTTCTCATCTCGGGGAACGGCGACCTGATCGAGCCGGACGATGGTCTTGCCGGTATTGGCTCAGGCGGCGCCTACGCGCTGGCCGCCGCTCGGGCCCTGAACAAGTTTACGGACCTGGGCGCGCGCGAAATTGCGCTGGAAGCCATGCAGATTGCGGGAAAGATTTGTATCTATACCAATGAAAGCATAACGATTGAAGAATTATAGAAGCCGTGTAATCCGCGTAATCCGCGTAATCCGCGGATGCATTCCTGTTAGAATCGAACTTGTATGTACGTATCGGAGACAGTAGACGAAACGCCCCACCTGGACGAACTGACCCCGCGCGAGATTGTTCGCGAGCTCGACAAGTACGTTATCGGGCAGGCCGGCGCCAAGCGGGCCGTGGCCATCGCGCTTAGAAATCGCATCCGCCGCCAGAAGCTCTCGCCCGAGATGGCGGAAGAGATCATGCCCAAGAACATCATCATGATCGGTCCCACCGGCGTGGGTAAGACCGAAATCGCGCGGCGTCTTGCAAAGCTCGCCAATTCGCCTTTCCTCAAAGTGGAAGCTTCAAAATTTACTGAAGTCGGGTACGTCGGCCGCGACGTGGAGTCGATGATTCGCGATCTCGTCGAGATCTCAATCGAGATGGTCCGCAACGAGAAGCTCGAAGAGGTGGCCGATAAGGCCGACACCAACGCTGAAGAGCGAATCCTCGATCTTCTGCTGCCGCCCATGCCGGTCGCTTCCGCAGACGACAGCAGCCGCGCAGCCTCCGACCAGTGGAATCGCACGCGGGAGAAACTGCGCGCCCAGCTTCGAGACGGCAAACTCGATGACCGGACTGTTGAAATCGAAGTGAAGGAGCGGAATTTTCCTGCATTTGAGATCATCAGCAACCAGGGAATCGAGGAGATGGATATCAACATCAAGGATATCCTTCCGGGCTTTCTCGGACAGCGTACAAAGAAACGCAAGATGAAGGTCGCCGAAGCCATCGACTACCTGATCCAGGAAGAAGAATCGAAGCTCGTGGACATGGACCAGGTCACACGCCTTGCCGTTGAGCGGGTTGAAAACAGCGGCATCATCTTCCTCGACGAAATCGACAAAATCGCCGGTCGCGAATCGGGACATGGTCCCGACGTCAGCCGCGAGGGAGTCCAGCGCGACATCCTGCCGATCGTCGAAGGGACCACCGTCAACACCCGGTACGGCATGGTGCGCACCGATCACATCCTGTTCATCGCCGCAGGCGCCTTCCACGTCAGCAAGCCAGCCGATTTGATTCCAGAGCTGCAGGGCCGTTTTCCCATCCGCGTCGAACTGGATTCGCTCACCGTTGAAGATTTCGTAAGGATCCTGACGGAGCCGCAGAACGCGCTCATCAAGCAATACGTGGCGTTACTTGAAACCGAAGGAGTCAAACTGACCTTTCTCGACGATGCCGTGCAGGAGATCGCCCGTTTCGCGGCCACTGTGAACGAGAGCACCGAAAACATTGGTGCACGCCGCCTGCACACAATCATGGAAAAGCTTCTCGACGAAATCTCTTTTGAAGGGCCGGACCTCAAGAAGAAGTCCATCCGCATCGACGCGGCTTACGTGCAGAAGATGCTTGCCGAAATCGTCAAGGACCAGGACCTCAGCCGCTACATCTTGTGAGAAATGCGCCACGCCGTTTTGGTGCTCTTCCTGCTTCTTGTGGGTTGTGGCAAAGTGGGCGACCCGCTTCCACCATTCATCCGGGTTCCGGTACCAGTCAGCGATCTCGCCGCTCGCCAGAATGGACAGAATCTGGTTCTGACGTGGACCAATCCGGCAAAGAACATCGATGGTTCCGCAGCGGACGATCTCGCGCGAGTTCAGATCTTCAGCAACAATGCTGTTATCGGTACCGTCAACGTGAATGCTCCGGGACGAGCGCAGTCTTATGAGATTCCGCTCGGTTCAGCGCCTGGGCCAGAACGCTCTTTCAGCGTGCAACTGGAAACAAGCCGGGGCAAGCTTTCTCGAATTTCGAATAGTGCTTCAGTCACACCTGTGGAAGTTCCCGGGAGAGTTACCGCTCTTCGCGCTCTTGTCGATCAAAGGCGAATCACGCTGCAGTGGGACAGGCCGCAGGTACATCCGGAGCTGGCGAACGCCTACCTGGTAAACCGGATCGATCCCGCGGACGAACCGCAGGTGGTTTCGGATACACGATACGAGGACAGCCGTTACCAGCCCGGCAGAAGTTACTCGTACCAGGTTACGGCGCTACGGAATGTTCAAGGTGGTACGGTTCCAGGCATCGAGCCGGCGGCGATTACCGTTATTGCTGAAGACAAGACTCCTCCGCAGGTTCCCACCGGACTCGATATCGTTCCGTCCGACACGGGAGCGTTTCTCTCCTGGAACGATAATTCGGAAGAAGATCTGGCCGGATACCGGGTTTTTCGCAGCGAGAGCGCCAACGGAACCTTCCGGCCGATTACAGAACGCCTGAACCCGACCAGCGGATTCTTTGACCCTGGATATCGACCAGGTGTGTATTACTCTGTCTCCGCTGTTGATGAATTTGGAAACGAAAGCGCTCGATCGGCGCCGCTTCAGGCCCCTTGAACGCGCCTTGAACGCGGGCTAAAGCCCGCGACTACATTTGGGAAATCTTCGCTCTGAATGTAGTCGCGGGCTTTAGCCCGCGTTCATTCTTGCTACAATAGAAGTATCTGATAGGAGATGAGCCATGAAATTCTTCCTTGATACTGCAAACATCGAAGAGATCCGCGACGCCGCCAGCACAGGCGTTCTCGATGGTATTACCACGAATCCCACACTGATTTCGAAAGAAGGGAATTCGTTCGAAGACCAGCTTCTTAAGATTTGCTCGATAGTAGACGGGCCTGTCAGCGCGGAAACCGTAAGCCGTGACGCGGCGGGCATGGTCGAGGAGGGCCGGCATCTGGCGAAGCTTCATCGCAACATCGTTGTGAAGTGTCCGATGACGAAGGAAGGGCTGAAAGCCACAAAGATGCTCACCGACGAGCATATTCGCGTCAATGTGACGCTCGTGTTCTCGGCACCGCAGGCCATTATGGCAGCCAAGGCCGGCGCTTATTTCGTGAGCCCGTTTGTCGGCCGGCTGGACGACGTCGGTGAAAATGGGATGGAACTCATCCACGATATCGTGACGATCTTCAACAACTACGAATTCAAGACCGAAGTGCTAGTCGCTTCCGTTCGCAATCCCATCCATATTGTCGAGGCCGGCTTGATGGGTGCCGATATCTGCACGATGCCGGCAAAGGTCTTCGATCAGCTCATGAAACATCCGTTGACGGATAAAGGCATCGAACAGTTCCTCAAAGACTGGGAAAAGGTCCCGGTAATCAAGTAAATGACAATTGACTATCGACAAGTGACCATTTACAAAGCTTTGTCAATGGTCACTTGTCGATAGTCAATTGTCATTTTGTGGCTATGGCCAAGGTCACCGCATCCGATCGCATCGAGCAGCTCATCGAATTGAATCGCGCCGCTGAGTCTGGCGGTGGCCGGCAGCGCCTGGAGCGGCAGAAAGCCGAAGGCAAGATGACGGCGCGCGAGCGGATCGCGCTGCTGCTGGACAAGGACTCCTTCGAAGAACTCGACAAGTTCGTCACGCATCGATGTCTGGATTTCGGGATGCAGGAGCAGCAGTATCCCGGCGACGGCGTCGTTTCCGGATACGGCCGCATTGACGGCCGCCTCGTCTACGTCTTTGCGCAGGACTTCACCGTTTTCGGCGGTTCGCTGAGCGAAACCAATGCACAAAAAATCTGCAAAGTCATGGACCTCGCCATGAAGATGGGCGCGCCTGTCATCGGGCTGAACGACTCGGGCGGCGCCAGAATCCAGGAAGGCGTTGTCTCGCTTGCCGGCTATGCCGATATTTTTCTTAGAAATACGGTCGCTTCAGGCGTGATCCCTCAGATCTCCGCGATCATGGGGCCGTGCGCCGGCGGCGCGGTGTACTCGCCCGCCATAACGGACTTCATCGCGATGGTCGACAAAACCAGCTATATGTTCGTGACGGGCCCCGACGTCATCAAGACCGTCACTCACGAGGAAGTCACGAAGGACGAGCTCGGCGGCGCCATGACCCATAACAGCACCAGCGGCGTGGCGCATTTCCTTTCCCGCAACGACGAAGAGTGCCTGCTGCTTCTGCGCGAGCTGTTTTCGTTCATCCCGTCCAACAACCTGGAAGATCCGCCGCGCCGGGCAACGAACGATTCCTGGGACCGCGTTGAAGAAGCCCTGGACACAATGGTGCCTACGGAGTCGAACGTTCCGTACGACATGAAGGACGTCATCCATGCGATTGTCGACGAGAATTACTTCTTCGAGGTTCAGGAGTATTACGCGAAAAATCTGGTCATTGGCTTCGCCCGTCTGGACGGGCGGCCCGTGGGAATCGTCGCGAATCAACCCGCGTTCCTGGCGGGTTGTCTCGACATCGCAGGTTCCATTAAAGGCGCGCGCTTCGTCCGGTTCTGCGATGCCTTCAATATTCCGCTCGTTACATTCGAAGATGTTCCGGGATTTCTGCCCGGCACGAACCAGGAATTCGGCGGGATCATCAAGCACGGAGCGAAGCTGCTGTTTGCATTTGCCGAAGCCACGGTCCCGAAGCTGACGGTTATTACGCGGAAGGCATACGGCGGCGCCTACTGCGTCATGTCGAGTAAACACATCCGGACGGATGTGAATTTCGCCTACCCGACTGCCGAGATTGCCGTGATGGGGCCCGAAGGCGCGGTGAATATCATTTATCGGCGAGAGCTCGCGGCGGCAGAAGATGTGGAGAAACAACGGCGGGAGAAGGTGGAAGAATTTCGGGAGAAGTTTGCAAATCCTTACATCGCCGCCCAGCACGGTTTCATCGATGAAGTCATCGAACCGAAATATACGCGGCGAAAGCTGATCACCGCCCTTCGAATGCTCAACACGAAACGCGATACCAACCCGCCGAAGAAACACGGCAACATCCCGCTGTAGGAACGAACGCGGGCTAAAGCCCGCGACTACATTGGGGACGAACATTGATCCCAAAATGCCGATCATGATCCCAAAATGTAGTCGCGGGCTTTAGCCCGCGTTCTCACCGCGCATGGCGGCCACAACGCTTCCGACTTTAATGGAAGCATCGTAAACCCAGCCGAGAGGAACTCCGCCGGGCAGCTTCACCCGGGTCAGCGAGTTCAGGCCGGCCGACGCGATGCAGCCGCACTGCGAGCAGTCCGGATTGCCGCCGAACTGGCAGGGGCTTAGCTGGGTCTTGAGATCTGCAGTCATCGATCGTGTGGTCTTGGCGAAGACGCAAAGGTCCGGGCTTGAAGGCGTGATCAGGAAGCCTTCAATCGTGCCCTTCGTCATCGTGAGTTTCGGATGGCTCTGGCGAAGTTCCAACAGGTCGCACACTATCTGCTTGCGGGCAGAAGGCGGAATAATCTCGTAGCTCGTCTCGCCGATCTGCGGCGTGTAGAGGCTGACCCACACCTGGTGCGTTCCGCTGCGGCCGCACCAGAAATCCAGGAACTCGCGCAGGTACCCTGGCCGTTCGGTCATTTGCCGGGTCACCGTACAGTGGACGGTGATCGAGTGACCCTCGATATTTTTCAGAATGCGCTCGTACGTGGCGGGTTTGCGGCGAACATCGTGTTCGGCCGGCAGGCCGTCGATCGAGACCACAACTTTCAGCTCCTTATACTCCGCCCATTCGACCGGAATCGGCCGTACGGCACTCGTGACGAGCTGCGTACGAATCCGTCGCGAGTTCAGCTGCGGCAAAATCTCATTCAGCTCGCGGAACCGGACAAGCGGCTCGCCGCCGACAATAGAAACGTGCAAGGGTTGGTGACGATCCACGAGTTGCATGAACCGGTCCACAAGCTCCCGGCCTTTGAAATCGCTAACCTGATTGAGTACGATCCCTCCGCCAAGATGTTCGTCGCCATAGGCGTAACATCCGGGGCACTGCAGAGGGCACTCTTTCGTCAGCTCAATCGACAAGGAGGGGGGGCGTCCCGCCAGGATGCGTTGCCATGCGCGGAGAATTTCGCTCGGCGTCATATATCCGGCAATTAGAACACGAATGATTCGAATTGGAGGCCTAATAATCTAACGTGGTCCGCAATGAGCGGCTGCGAATGCAAGCCCGATAGGGCGCAGCCATCGATAAAAGGAGCGCATTCATGAACAAAATTCTTTTCATTGGGGTAGCCGGTCTGCTAGGGACTCTGGGACGATACTGGCTGTCCGGATGGGCAGATGAGCGGTGGGGGGCCTCGTTTCCGATTGGCACCTTGATTGTGAATTTAGTCGGCTGCCTCCTCATCGGTTTTTTGTTTCATGCCACCGAAGAGAAATACCTGGTCGATCCTGTCCTGCGATCGGCAGTTCTCATTGGCTTTCTGGGGGGGTTCACGACTTTTTCATCGTTCGGAGTTCAGACGTTCAACCTTCTGCGGGACGGAGAGATCTTTCTCGCGGGCGTCAACGTTCTCGTGTCCAACGTCGCAGGTCTCCTTTTGGTTTGGATCGGGTACGCCGTTTCGAAGTCCTTGTGAGGTCGTCATGAAGATTCCTGAAGAGGGTTATCTGCTAAGAGTTTTTGTCGGAGAGAGCGACAAGCAGGGCCACATTCCGCTTTACGAGGCCATCGTTTTGAAAGCCAGGGAAGCGGGCATGGCCGGAGCCACCGTACTCCGCGGTTTGATGGGTTTTGGGAAGCGCAGTGTTCTGCATACCGCCAAGATCCTGCGTTTATCGGAAGATCTGCCAATGGTCATCGAGATCGTGGATAGCCTTGAAAAGATCGAAGCCTTTCTTCCCACGCTCGACACCATGGTGCTCGAAGGCCTTGTGACGCTCGAGAAAGTCCGGGTTATCCACTACCGGGCCGAAAAATGACGGAACTAAACACAAAGACTAGCGCGGCAGAACCGCAACCAAATTTCTGAGATGGGCATCAGGCGAGGGTGTTCCCCTCCTGGAACAGGAGGGGTGGACGCGCCATCAAGAAAATGCCGCGAAGCCTCCTTTGAAGGCGCGGCCGGGGTGGTCAGTTCGGCGAAACATTTCGTGTGAGCGACCACCCCGTCTGCGCCGCGTCGGAACGGGATCTTTTTCTTTATGGCGCAGCCACCCCTCCTGTTCCAGGAGGGGAAGACCCTCGCCTCACGATCTTCCTTGACCCACGAAAGACTTTGTCAAAAAAACTAAAACTTACAGATTTATGTCTTTGTGTTTAATTCCAACTTCACGCAATCCGCTATAATCGGAGCATGCGACACCGCGCAATCCTGGTCGGACTGCTCTTGATCCTGGGCCAGGCCCTGCTCCTGGCCAAAGACGAAAAGTGGTTCGAGCTTTCCTCCGAGCATTTCCTCCTTTTCACGGACGCAGGGGAAGCGAAGGGCCGCAGGCTGCTGGTGGATTTCGAAAACCGGGTGTCGGCTTTCTCTCAGGTCTTTGGCAAGGTTCCGCCACGGCAGTTCCCGATCGAGATCTTTCTCTTCAAGAACGAACCGGATTACGTCGAGACCCTGCCGCGCACGCAGGGCCAGGAAGTGGTCAGCATCAAGTCTGCATATCTGCTCCATGGGCCGGACCGGTTGTTCATCGTCGCCAAGGACAAATCGCCCGACGATATCGCAAACGACGTGGGCCATGCGCTGGGACACGCGCTGTTCGAAAGGTACGTCTTGTGGCGGCCGTTCTGGCTGGCCGAAGGCGCGGCTGAGTACGTCAGGAAGGTCGGCCGTGGGCCGGACACGAAGAAGGTTCCTGACGATGAAGGATTCTCCGCAGTCGAACTGATCACGATCGTGCGGAGCCAGAATTACAACGACAGCGAGCCCGGCGGTGCGTTTCGTGTGCAGGCCTATCGCCTTCTTCGGATTTTGCTCGATGAACGTCCGGATGCCCTGAAGCAATACATGCAGGCGCTGCGAACCGAGTCGGAAGACGTTCCGCGGATGCCGATCGACGCCGAAGCCATCGACTCCAGATTGAAAGACTACGTCGAGACGGTGGTGAAGGCGCCCCCAACGGCTCCCGCGATCCAGTCGATTGAGGCAGATGTCGCCAGACTAAACGTCCATCGGGGAGACGTTCTGGTCGCTACCGGCCGCGAGTCGGACGCCGGGCGCCTGTATAACGGGGACTCGAAAGACGCGCGTGTGGCGCGTGCGATCGTCGCTCGATTCTCCCGTCCGCCGCTGGAGGCAATCCGTCTGCTCGATCGCGTTGCGCGGGAAACTCCGGACAACGGTCTTGCGCAGTACCACTTCGGCGCAATGCAGACGCAGGACAAAAAAGACATTCAGTCGCAGGTTGTTGCGCTCGAACGCGCCGTCCAGTTGCTGCCGCTGATGGGCCGCGCCTGCGCCGAGCTGGCGCGCGTCTATACGCTCAACGGACAGGCCGAGAAGGCGCTTCCGATGATCGCGCGAGCGCTGGACCTTGAGCCGGAATTCGGCGATCAGTTCTATGCGATTCGCGGGGACGTAGATCTTGCGCTGGGTCGATTCGACCCGGCGTTTCGTGACATCAACCTGGCCTCGGCTCTGCCGCACACCGATAGATCTTCCGTGGAGCGTTACCTCCTCAAGGTATCGGAGCTTCGCAAAAAGATCGAAAACGCCCGCCGGCAGATCGACGAGCGGGAACTGACGGAGATCCGAAAGGAAGTCGCCGAAAAGGCCGTTCTCCGGGACCCGCCTCCGCCAAAGCCTGCGCCACCTCCGCCGCCGGTCCCAACTGGAAGTATCAGCTACCAGATCCAGGCGCGGGCCGCCATTGAGGTTCTCGAGGCGATCTATCCCGATTATCCCGAGGCTCTGCGCAGCAAGCGCGCCGCCGGCAATATTGCCCTGCGCGTGGACGTCGGCCCCGACGGCAAAGTGAAGACCGCGGTGATCGCAAGTTCGCAGGTGCCGGAGATGGATGCCGCTACGCTAACCGCCGTCAAGAAGTGGTCGTTCAAACCGGGCAATCGGAGCATTCGCCTTATCGTTACTTATTCGCTTCAATGAACTGTCCGGTGTGCCTGAATCCAGCGACGGCTCCGGCGATTACCGGAACCGATCTACTTTTCGAGACGACATCGCGAACGTTCACTCTGGATTTGTGCCCGGCCTGCCGCTGCCTTTTCCTGAATCCAATGCCGGGTAATGACGAGATCGCCGGTTTCTACCCCACTCAATACTGGTGGAACACCGCCGGGCGCGGCACGCTGAAAACTCTCGAATCGATTTACCGGCGGATTGCTCTTCGCGATCACGTTTCATTCATCACAAAAGCGGCCAACAGGACGGGAGTCGATTTGCTTGATGTGGGCTGTGGCAGCGGCACCTTGCTCGGACTGCTCAAGCAACGCGGGTTTCGAGTCATGGGTGTGGATTTTTCTCCCGAAGCCGCCAGGGTGGCTGAAGTGGAGAATGGCGTACAGGTTGTTGCCGGATCGCTCGGCGAGGCTCGTTTCCCGGATCAATCGTTCGACGTCGTGACGCTGTTTCACGTGATGGAGCACGTCACCAACCCGCGCGAAGTGCTGGCGGAAGTGTTTCGGATCCTGCGGCCCGGGGGCGCCATCGTGCTTCAAGTCCCGAATATCGATAGCTGGCAGTTCAAGGTTTTGGGAGGGAAGTGGTACGGGCTCGATATCCCGCGCCATGTTATCGATTACTCCAAAGACGCAATCCTCAAGCTGCTCGCGGACGCCGGATTCGCGGTTCAGCGTGTGCGCCACTTCAATCTGCGCGATAACGCGCCGGCTCTCGTCTCGAGCCTCCTGCCATCCCTGGATCCCGTAAGCCGTGCTGTCCGGCAGCGCAGGCGCAAGGTTCACGAATCGGCGCCTGCAGCCTGGTCGCGGCATCTGCTGTATCTGATGCTGGTGATCGGCGCTTACCCGCTGGCAATTCTCGAATCGGCGTTTGGTCATGGCGCCACAATAATGATCGAGGCGCGAAGGAGATGAGCGCCGCGGTTTCCGTCGTTATTGTGAATCTCAATCGCCGGGACCTTCTCGGCCGTTGCCTCGAGAGCTTGTGGAAGCAGACGTTTTCCGGCTTCGAAGTCATCGTCGTGGACAACGCTTCGTCGGATGGTTCACTGGAATTCCTGCAGTCGATACGGCAGCCGCGTCTGCAGATTGTTGTCCTGCCCTCCAACAAGGGATTCGCCGGCGGATGCAATGCCGGCATTGCGCGTGCGGAAGGCCGCTACATCGCAACATTGAACAATGACGCGGAGGCGGAGCCGCGATGGCTCGAGGAACTCGTCGAAGGAGTCGAATCCAACCCGGGCGTGGGCATGTGCGCCAGCAAGATCCTGTTCCGTGACGACCGGAACCGCATCGACAAAGCCGGCCACTTGATTTATCCCGATGGGTTGAATCACGGCCGTGGATCCGGCGAGCCGGATCGGGGCCAGTTCGAGCGGCGCGAAGAAGTCCTGTTTCCCGACGCCGCCGCCGCGCTGTATCGCCGCGAAATGTTCGATGTCATCGGCCTCTTTGACGAGCATTTCTTCGCCTATGGCGACGATGCCGATGTGGGACTTCGCGGGCGGCTTGCCGGCTGGACGTGTTTGTACATTCCTACCGCTGTCGTCTATCACGTGCATTCGGCGACTGCCGGGGAGTTCTCACCACTGAAGGCATTTCTAATTGAGCGCAATCGAATCTGGGTGGCGGTAAAAACATTTCCACTGTCGCTGCTGCTGGCGTCGCCGGTCTTTACTCTGATCAGGTTCGCCTACCACGCGTACGGGTCGCTCTTCCTGGTTGGTTCTTCGGGTCAGTACGCCGCCGAATGCTCGCGCACGCGGCTTGCCGTGATGATCCTCAAGGCGTATTGGTCCGGGTTGAAGTTGTTCCCGGAGATGTGGCGGTCCCGAAGAAAGATCCGCCGCTTCGCCAGATTGAGTGACCGTGATTTTACGAACTTAATCCGCAAACACAGAATCACGCTTCGAGCCCTGACACTTGGGACGTAGCGAGGGCCTGTCGCCCAAAAGGAAAACATCGGCGGTCTGCACGTAGCCGTGGGCTTTATGCCCGCGTTCAAACACAATTAAAGAATTCTTCTGGCGGTACTTGAACGCGGGCATAAAGCCCACGGCTACGAGTCCGCTGTGGGGAGCTCCAAAACTCAAATGGGCTGGCCGCCTCGACTCTTTAATTTTTCTCGCTTCGAGACATAGTCGCCGCGCGAGAGCCACTTTTCAATGAAGCAATACAGAATGATGAACAGGTAACGTGACCCCATTTCCTTGATTTTCAATTTCGACTCGCCGGTCTTCCGATTAATCCAGTGATTCGGGACGACAGAAAACGTATACCCGCGAATGATGGCTTTCAACGGCAGCTCGACGGTGAGATTGAAATGGTGACTCAGGATTGGCTGTACACCGGCGATGACGTGCCGCCGGTACAGCTTGAACGCATTGGTCACATCGTTGTAGCGAAGATTGAAGAGCAGACGGATCCCGTGGTTCACGATTCGGTTCAAAACAAGCTTCGGGTAGGGGTAATCCACCACCCGCCCGCCCTCGACGAAGCGCGACCCGAACACGCAGTCCACTCCATCCTCGATCATTGTTCGAAAGAAGGCGGCCACATCCTCAGGCCGGTCCGACGCGTCGCCCATGTAAATGGCGACCGCGTCGCCCGTGAAATTCTCCAGTCCCCAGCGAACAGCCAACCCGAAACCCGGTGAATAAGGATTGTTCAGGCAACGAACCGCAGGCAGCCGGCGGCACAATCCAGCCAGGATTTCCTCTGTTCCATCCGTCGAATGGTCATTAACGACGAGAATTTCGTGATCGATCTGCTCGGTGGCCAGGCGCTCATGGAGATGAAGTACGGTGAACTCAATATCGACGGACTCGTTGTGTGCCGGGATGACAATGGAGAGCTTCATGTCAAACACCCCGAGCAGCTTTCTTAGAGCGTCGTGAAGTGACGTCGACAATCTCCGCAATCATTTCCTGAAGATCATAGTCGAAGTTCCATTCCGGATAGTGCCGTTGAAACCTTGAGACATCGCTGATCCACCAGATGTGATCTCCCATGCGGGCTTTGTCGGAAATCGAGAAACGGATGCTCTTCCCCGATATCTCTTCGATGAGACCGATTGCCTCCAGCGTCGAGCAGTTGCTGCGCCTGGACCCGCCCATGTTATACACCTCACCGCATCGGGGGTTCCGATAAAAGTGCCAGAAGGCATTCACGAGGTCAAACGAGTGAATGTTGTCCCTCACCTGTTTGCCTTTGTAACCAAAAATTGTGTAAGGCGAGCCATTCATCGCGCATTTGACGAGGTAGGCCAGGAAACCATGAAGCTCTGCAGCCGAATGGGCAGGACCCGTGAGGCATCCGCCGCGGAATATTCCGGTCTTCAAACCGAAGTATCGCCCGTATTCCTGCGCCATGAGATCGGCTGCCGCTTTGCTGACTCCAAACAGGCTGTGCATGGAACCGTCGATGGGCATGTTTTCGTCGATGCCGTTGAAGTAGGCATGATTGGAGTCGATCTCCCATCGCGTATCCATTTCGACCAGAGGCAGGCTGTTCGGCCTGTCGCCATAGACCTTGTTCGTCGATGTAAAGATGAAAACAGCGTCAGGGCAGTAGCGGCGTGTGGCCTCCAGCATCACGAGGGTTCCATTTGCATTCACGGTGAAGTCCGTGAATGGCTCCCTGGCAGCCCAGTCGTGACTTGGTTGCGCAGCGGCATGAACGATCAGCGAGATATCGCGTCCCAGATCCTCGAACAACTGGAAGATCTTCCCGCTGTCTCGTATGTCTATCGACCAATGCCTGTAATTGCGAAGCCGGCTTTTCAGTTCTTCGGCTTTCCATGTGGTGGCCGCTTCGGTTCCGAAGAAATAACTTCGAAGATCATTGTCGATGCCGACAATGCTCATTCCCTTTTCGTGTAGAAACGAGGCCGCCTCGCTGCCTATCAGTCCTGCCGAACCTGTGATAATCGCAATCGACATGCGTCCTCGCGCTGTAGTGGCGCGCTACGAAGGTGTGAATGAATTGCAGGGAAGGGTGTTCCCCTCCTCGGAGAGGAGGG
>QHXD01000015.1:0-424 GCA_003223895.1 Acidobacteriota bacterium | reverse complement strand
CTTTGTGAGGGGAATACACTCGGCGAATTCATTCACAGAAATACCGGCGGTCATAGACCGCCGCTACAGTTTTGTAACCCCCTCCTCTTTGAGGAGGGGAATCATTATAATCCGACCCCATGGCCGGAGACGCAGATAGCGAACGGGTTCTGCCAGGTGGACTAATCGGGTACCTGGATTTTTACTTGCAACAGAAGGTTGGCGGTGACGATGTGCTCTCGCTTCAAGGCTGGATTCTGGGCGGCGACTCTCGTGTCCGATCCGTCGTGCTAAAACGGCAAAGAGGGCCGGCAATTCCCATCGCCTATGGATTGTCCCGGCCGGACGTTGCAGAGGCGTATCCTGAGCATCCAAGCGCCCTGATGGCAGGCTTCGCCGGCCAGGTGACGATTCCACTCACGCCAATTCACCGGCTTTTACCCGA
>QHXD01000732.1 GCA_003223895.1 Acidobacteriota bacterium | reverse complement strand
TGCGCGACGGTGACAAGAAACGCTATCTCGGCAAAGGCGTCTTGAAGGCCGTGGGTAACGTTAACAACATCATCGCACCTGCGCTCATCGGCCAGGACGCTACGCTGCAATCGCACATCGACGAGATGATGCTGGCCATGGATGGGACAAAGAACAAAAGCAAACTTGGCGCCAACGCAATTCTGGGCGTTTCCATGTCAGTGGCTCGCGCCGCAGCGGAATCGCATGGATTGCCGCTCTACCGTTACATTGGCGGCGTTAAAGCCAACGTCCTTCCGACCCCGATGATGAACATCGTCAACGGCGGCGCTCACGCGGACAATAATGTCGATCTGCAGGAATTCATGATCGTGCCCGTCGGCGCCCCGAGTTTCCCCGAAGCCGTGCGAATGGGGGCCGAAGTTTTTCACAACTTGAAAAAGATCCTCCACGATGCGGGACACTCCACTGCCGTCGGCGACGAAGGCGGCTTCGCGCCAAACCTGAAATCGAATCAGGAAGCGATCGATCTCATCCTGAAAGCGATCGAGGCTGCCGGATATAAGCCCGGTGACCAGGTGGCGCTCGCGCTGGATGCGGCCTCCAGCGAGTTCTATGACAAGAAAGGTAAGTACATTTTCAAGAAGTCCGACAAGTCCGAGAAGAGCGCTGCGGACATGGTGCAGCTCTATTCGGACTGGGTAAGGAAATATCCTATCGTCTCGATTGAAGACGGCCTCGCCGAAGACGATTGGGACGGGTGGCAAATACTGACGCGAGAATTGGGCAGGAAAGTTCAGCTCGTCGGCGACGATCTGTTTGTTACCAACACCGAGCGCCTGGCGCGCGGAATGGGAATGGGCGTCGCCAATGCCATTCTCATCAAGGTGAATCAGATCGGCTCCCTGACCCAAACGCTGGACGCCATCAATATGGGCCGCAAGGCCATGTATGGCATCGTCATCTCGCACCGGTCCGGAGAAAGCGAAGATACGCTCATTGCCGACCTTGCGGTCGCGACGAATGCGGGACAAATCAAGACGGGTTCCATGTCCCGAACCGATCGCGTGGCGAAATATAACCAGTTGCTTCGGATCAATGAAGAACTGGGGGCTTCGGCGGTGTTTGCGGGGGCAGAGCCGTTGAAGAGGAGTTAACTGTAGCGGCGTAGTCGCTACAGTTTAGAAAAGCCCGGCCTGAGGAGGACGGTACGCAATCCCCAGATGCTCGTATGCGAGCCTGGTTGCGACGCGGCCCCGGGGAGTGCGTTGAAGGAAGCCGATCTGAAGTAGATAGGGTTCGTAAATGTCTTCGACAGCATCGACTTCTTCGCTCAGGACAGCGGCGATCGTGTTGACGCCCACGGGGCCGCCACCGAATCTTTCGATGACAGCGCGCAGGAGTTTCCGGTCGATGTCGTCGAAGCCGTGCTCGTCAATGTCGAGGAGCCTGAGGGCGTCGCGGGCAATAGGAGCTGTGATCTCGCCGGTTCCTTTCACTTGCGCATAATCTCGAGTTCTCTTCAGCAGGCGATTTGCAACGCGCGGCGTGCCGCGGCAGCGCGTCGCGATTTCCTGGCAGCCTTCCGGCGTGATCGGCGCATTCAAAATTTCGGCGGACCTGCGGATGATGAATTCCAGCTCGGACTCGGTGTAGAAATCCAGCCGGTGAACCATACCGAAGCGCGATCGCAATGGCGCCGTGATCAAACCGGCGCGAGTGGTCGCTCCGATCAGCGTGAACCGGCGCAGATCCAGACGGTGGGTCCGGGCGCTGGGCCCCTGACCGATGATGATGTCGAGTTTGAAGTCCTCCATCGCCGGATAGAGGATTTCCTCGATGTTGGGCTGGAGCCGATGAATCTCGTCGATGAAAAGCACATCGCCGAATTCGAGGTTCGTCAGAATCGCAGTCAGATCACCCTTCATCTGGATCAGCGGGCCGGCGGTCGCACGGAATCGGGCCCCCATTTCGTTCGAAATAACGGAAGCGAGTGTCGTCTTACCCAGCCCGGGAGGACCGTACAGGAGAATGTGGTCGAGGGGCTCACCGCGCTTCCGCGCGGCCTGGATGGCTACGTCGAGGTTGTCCTTAACCGATTGCTGGCCAATGTACTCCGCAATCCGACGCGGACGAAGCGATAACTCGAATGTCGCCTCTTCCTCCATCATCGACCCCGCCATTACCCGATCGGCCATACGCGCTATCCCTTCGTCAAAATCTGAAGCGCCCGCTTGAACAGCAAGTCAAAAGCCGGATCGCGATCTCCATCGATCGCCCGCTTCAGCGCGGCATCTGCTACACCGCGGCTGAAGCCGAGATTCTCGAGCGCAGACATCACATCCGCCTCAACTCCCGATTTCACCGCGGCGTCCGTGAAATCCTGGAATTTGTCCTTCAGCTCGAGAATGATTCGTTCCGCCGTTTTCTTTCCGACTCCCGGAATGGCAGTTAGGCGCGGCAGATCACTACGTTTGATTGCCCCGACCAGCTCCTCAACCGATCCACCCGAGAGAATCGTCACGGCGAGCTTGGGGCCGATTCCGGAAATAGTCATGAGCTTTTCAAAGATCATCCGTTCGCGCCGCGTTGAGAAGCCGTATAGCGCGATGACGTCTTCGCGGACATGCGTGTGGATGTCTATGGAAACGTCGGAGCCGGTTTCCGGCAGGGCGGTGAAAGTGGTTAGCGGAACGTAAACTTCGTAGCCGATTCCGTTCACATCGAC
>QHXD01000730.1 GCA_003223895.1 Acidobacteriota bacterium | reverse complement strand
TTACGCGACGGCGAATGGTTTCATGGACCAGTTTGCGGCGTATCGCAATCGGCAGATTGCCGCAAAAGAACGGTACGGGCGCACGCGGTCGATCAACTGGCCGTTGTGGCAAGCCGGCGGAATGGGTGTCGATCCAGCGAGCCAGGAACGGCTGCAACAAACCACCGGCATGCAGCCCATGCGGACGGCGACCGGCATGGAGGCCTTCCATCGCAGTCTGGCGTTGCCCCATGACCAGATTCTGATCGCGGAAGGCGATCTCTCGCAGATGCGCCGCGCATTGCTTGCCGTCCCCGCGGTTCCGGCCGAACCGCAAGCGGAACGACCTGTGGTCGCTGCCGAGATCGATGCGGAGAGCCTTGCAGAGAAGACGCAAGACTACTTGCGCAAGCAATTTTCGGGACTGTTGAAAGTGCCGTCCCACAAAATCGATCCGCGAGCCGCGTTGGAGAACTATGGCATCGACTCCATCCTGGCGATGAAGCTGACGAACCAGCTCGAGAAAACGTTTGGTTCGCTCTCCAAGACCCTGTTCTTCGAATACCAAACGATTCGCGAGTTGGCCGAATACTTCATCGCGCATTATTCGACGCAACTGACCGCGCTCCTGGCCCCGACCGCGAATCGTACTAGCGAGGCCGCGCCGTCGGCCACGCAGTCTCTCTCTCGCGCCCCCGCCAGGCTGGTTTCGAGCCGACGATTCAGCCGTCTGCGCAGTGCTGCGTCCAGCCCGACAGCGGAATCCGATCCGATCGCGATTATCGGATTGAGCGGTCGCTATCCCGAGGCGGTCAATATCGACGCCTATTGGGACAATCTGCGCGAGGGGAAGGATTGCATCGTTGAAGTGCCCAGGGAGCGCTGGGACTGGCAGGAGTACTTTAGCGACGATCGCAGTAAGAGCGGACACCATTACAGCAAGTGGGGTGGCTTCATTGCCGGGGTCGATGAATTCGATCCGTTGTTTTTCAACATATCGCCCGTTGACGCAGAGCATATAGACCCTCAAGAGCGCTTGTTTTTGCAGCACGCGTGGATGGCGATCGAAGACGCGGGATACACGCGCGCGAGCCTGCAGGGGCCGTACGTCCAGGATCTGCCGGGGCAAGTCGGCGTGTATGCCGGTGTGATGTATACCGAATACCAGCTGTTCGGCGCCGAAGCCAGTGCGCGAGGCAAACGCCGGGGAATTCCCGGCAGTGCGGCCAGCATCGCCAATCGCGTGTCTTACGCCCTCAACCTGCATGGTCCCAGCATGACGCTGGACACCATGTGTTCTTCTTCGTTAACCGCCATTCATCTCGCCTGCCAGGATCTGAAACAGGGGCGAATCAGCCTGGCGATTGCCGGCGGAGTCAACGTCAGCATTCATCCCAATAAATACCTCGTCCTCAGCGACGGGCAGTTCATCTCCAGTGACGGCCACTGCCAAAGCTTTGGCGAGGGTGGTGACGGATATATCCCCGGAGAAGGAGTGGGGGTGGTCGTACTCAAACGACTCTCCGAGGCAAAGACGGACGGCGATCACATCTACGGCATCATTCGAGGCAGCGCTCTCACGCATGGCGGCAAGACCAATGGCTACTCGGTCCCCAACCCGCAGGCGCAAACCAGTGCAATCAGTCGAGCGCTGGCAGAATCCCATACCGACCCGCACCATATCAGCTACATCGAAGCGCATGGCACGGGCACCAGGCTGGGCGACCCGATCGAAATTGCGGCGCTCAGCAAAGCTTTTCAGGCTTATACCCAAGACACCGAGTTTTGTTTGATCGGCTCGGCCAAATCGAATATCGGCCATTGCGAATCCGCAGCAGGTATTGCGGGACTGACCAAAGTCCTGCTGCAAATGCAGCATCAGCAGATTGTGCCTTCGCTGCATTCGGCGCAGTTGAATCCCCATATTGATTTCGCCAGGAGCCCGTTTGTCGTCAATCAGTCGTTGAGAACCTGGGAGCAGCCGGTGATCGACGGCCGGACGTTGCCACGCATCGCCGGTATTTCGTCCTTCGGAGCAGGTGGATCGAATGCCCACATGATCGTCGAAGAGTATCAGGCGCCGGCGCCACAGCCGATAGCAGTTTCGACGGTCGTGATCCTGCTCTCGGCGAGGACGGTGGAGCAACTGCAGCAGAAAGCGCGTGATCTGTTGGATTTTGTACGGCCACGGCTGAACACCATCGATCTGGTGGCCATGGCCTACACGCTACAAGTGGGTCGAGAGGCGATGGAGGAGCGCCTGGCCTTCATGGTGAACTCGGCCGAACAACTCGCAGAGAAGCTGCAAGCCTATGTGGCTGGCGAGCAGGGTATCGAGGACGCATATCAAGGACAGG
>QHXD01000731.1 GCA_003223895.1 Acidobacteriota bacterium | reverse complement strand
GCGGCAGAGGCGGAAAAGGCACCGATCGCGTTCAAAGATGACGGTGTCTACCTGATTACCGGTGGGCTCGGCGGCCTGGGCGTTCTCTTTGCCAAAGAGATCCTCGATCACACCCGCGAGGCGCGGGTGATGTTGACGGGGCGCTCGGCATTGAGCGCCGACAAACAAGCCCGCTTAGACGGATTGTCCGCTCAAGCCGGTCGGCTGAGCTATCGGCAACTGGATCTCGGCGATCTCGATCAGGTCCAGCAACTCATTGCTGCCATCAGAGACGAGTACGGACAGCTCAACGGTATCC
>QHXD01000729.1:2410-7185 GCA_003223895.1 Acidobacteriota bacterium | reverse complement strand
CAATATCGATAGCTGCAACCGTACTTGACACGCCCCGAGCGTCGCCGGTCTGGCGATGGTATTCGGAGCGGGCGGGGGTACGAACTCCTACCAGGAGATCGAAGAAGCCGACGTGATTCTTCTCTGGGGCTCTAACGCCCGGGAGACCCACCCCATCTTCTTCCATCACCTCCTCAAAGGAGTGCGGAACGGGGCTCGCCTTTACGGGATCGACCCGCGGCGAACCAGCTCTGTTCGATGGGCGGACGTGTGGGCTGGCCTCGACGTGGGAACCGACATCGCCCTCGCCAATGCCATGGCGCGCGAAATCATCGCCGCCTGCCTGGAATGCAGGGAGTTCATAGATAACGCTACCGACGGATTCGACGATTACCGGCGCCTCGTGGAGCCCTACACGCTGGAGTACGCAGAACACGAGACGGGCGTTCCGGCCGAAGTCATTCGGGAAATGGCGCATACGTTCGCCAGGNNGAATCACCGAGCATCACAACGCCGTAGACAACGTCCTGGCGCTGATCAATCTGGTCCTGCTTACAGGACACGTCGGGCGCTACGGCTGCGGTGTGAACCCGCTGCGCGGTCAGAACAACGTGCAGGGCGGCGGCGACATGGGTGCTCTGCCGGACCGCCTGCCGGGATTCCAGCATGTGGAAAACGCCCCGCTTCGCGCGAAGTTCGAGAAATATTGGGGTGTCCCGGTACCGCCGGTCAAAGGATGGCATCTTTCGCAGATGTTCGAGGCGATGGAACGAGGAGATCTTCAGGCGTTGTACGTGATTGGTGAAAATCCGCTCCAGTCGGAGGCGGACCAGAATCATGCCCGGCATCTTCTGGAAGGACTCGAGTTCATGGTTTGCCAGGACATCTTTCTGACGAAGACGGGCGAGTTGGCGGATGTCGTCCTGCCCGCCAGTGCGGCCTGGTGCGAAACCGACGGCACGGTGACCAACAGCGAGCGGCGCGTTCAGCGCGTGCGCAAGGCTATCGAAGCTGCTCCCGGGGCTCGAGACGATGTCGCCATTCTCTTTGATATCGCTCGCCTCATGGGGCACGACTGGGGAGTGCCGAATGCCGAGAGGATATGGAACGAGGTGCGCGACCTCAGTCCCGTTCATACCGGCATGAGCTACGCACGGCTGGAAGAACTCAAGGGCATTCAGTGGCCCTGTTATGACGAGAACCATCCGGGCGAATTGTTTCTCCACAGCCGGCTTTGGGAGCGGCCGCTCAATGGTCCGCGAGTGTCGTTCTTTCCGGTGGAACACGATCCACCCGTTGAACGCCTTTCGGCGGAATTTCCGCTGCGTCTCACGACTGGCCGGCGGCTGGACGAGTACAACACCGGCGTCCAGACGTCGGGCTACCGCTCGCCGCTTCGCCGCGGAGAAACGCTGGATCTCTCGCCGGAGGATGCGGAGCGTCTGGGAGTCCGGGATGGAGAACTTGTTAAAGTACTGTCGCGGCGAGGCGCTGTTACTGTGCCGGTGCGCCGCGACGAATCGCTGCGGCCCGGACTTACGTTCATGACGTTGCACTTTCCGGACGATGTCGCCACGAATCTTTTGACGATCGAAGCCCTGGACCCGAAATCGGGAACCGCGGAATTCAAAGCCGCCGCGATTCGCGTCGAGAAGATGTAGAAGTATTAGATGGATATTCGCTTTCACGAACTCGAGGCCGACGCTGCGGAGCGCGATGCCGTCGATTCCGTGCTCGGTCCGCCGGTTTCGGCCTGGGCCGGCGGAATCAGGGATATTGAAACTGAAGGGCACTCCGCGACTTTCGGCGGACATGCCGCACGGTCGCAGCGAGATCTCCTGCTTCCCGTTCTTCACGCAGTCCAGGGCCGCTTTGGTTGGCTTCCTCCCGGGGCGCTCAACTATATCTCCCGCCGGCTCACGGTTCCTCCCGCCGAAGTTTTCGGCGTGGCGACCTTCTACCATCTCTTTTCACTGACGCCGTCGCCGCCGGGAGTGATCCATGTCTGCGACGACATCGCCTGCCGCATCAAAGGAGCCGAACGTCTCTGCTCCGAGCTGGAAGGGATCTCTGTTCCCCAATTCACCTGGAAGCGCAGTCCCTGCCTCGGACTATGTGAGCGTGCTCCGGCGGTTATGGTGAGCCAGGCCGGCGAAAATCCGAGATTGTTCTCGCATGGGCCGGTGGTTGCCACGTCCGAGATCGTGGCCGCAGCGAATTCCACGAACGGGAAACCGGAAGGACTCGAATCACTCCGCCGTTCCGTCCCGCAGGCGGGCCAGGAGGGTCTCCGTCTCATACGTCGTATAGGACGCGTTCAACCGGACAACCTCAATGCGTATCAAGCCGACGGTGGATATGCAGCGCTGAAGAAGGCTCTCGAGATGGGTCCGGAAGGAGTCATCCGGGAAGTTCTCGCCTCGAATCTGGTAGGACGGGGCGGCGCAGCTTTTCCCACCGGACGAAAGTGGGAAGCTGTGGCCAAGGCTGCGGCGCGGCCTCACTACGTTGTCTGCAACGCCGATGAATCCGAACCGGGTACGTTCAAGGATCGGCTTTTGATGGAAGGCGATCCATTCGGAGTCATCGAAGGGATCACCATTGCGGCCTATGCAACCGCGAGCGAGCGCGGATACTTCTATGTGCGCGGCGAATATCCTCTGGCCGCGCAACGCATCGGCGCTGCTATCGAGGAGGCGCGAGCGGCCGGCCTTCTGGGAGAAAACATCTTCGGCTCCGGCTTCGCCTTCGACATCGAGCTGCGACGCGGGGCAGGCGCTTATATTTGCGGTGAAGAGACGGCGCTCTTCAATTCGATTGAGGGCAAACGCGGAGAACCTCGCAACAAACCGCCGTTTCCGGTCCACGTCGGTCTCTTTGGAAAACCGACGGTCATCAATAACGTGGAGACACTTGCGAACATTCCTTTGATCATCGCCGAGGGCGGTGCGGCTTACGCCGGAGTCGGAACCTCAGGATCGAGTGGTCCCAAGCTGTTCTGCGTTTCCGGACACATCGTTCGTCCCGGCCTTTATGAAATTCCGTTCGGCCGAACCCTGCGCGAACTGATCGACATGGCGGGCGGCGTGCCGGGCGGGAAGGGAATACGCGCGATCCTTCTTGGCGGTGCGGCGGGAATGTTCATTGGTCCCGACAAGCTCGATGTCCCGCTCACGTTCGAAGGGACTCGGGCGATCGGCGCCACACTCGGTTCCGGCGTCGTCATGATCTTTGACGAGACTGTGGACCTCGCCGACATCCTGACGCGGGTTGCCGCATTCTTCCGCGACGAGTCCTGCGGCCAGTGTGTTCCTTGCCGCGTGGGAACGGTCCGCCAGGAAGAGCTGCTTTCGAGGCTGCGTTCGGGCCGGACGATCGGATCACGAGCCGATGAACTCGCGTTGCTCAAAGAGATTGGCCAGGCGATGCGCGATGCATCGATCTGCGGCCTTGGCCAGACGGCTTCGAACGCCATTGAGTCCGCATTCTCAAATTTGAATCCGATTCCGGGAGGGAAAAACGGGGCATGAGCGATCCAATCTGGTTTACACCACCACCTCGCCCGAGCCGCCCACCCGAAGCGCCGAAGAAGGCTGAACCGAAGCAGGTCGACATCATTATCGATGGCCGGCCGATGCAGGTTCCCGAGGCGTGGACTATCCTCGAAGCCTGTCGTTCGATCGGCGTGGACACGCCGACGTTGTGCTATCTGGAAAACCTGACGCCCGTGAACGTGTGCCGCATCTGCGTCGTCGAAATCAAAGGTGCGCGCACGCTGGCGCCCGCATGCTCTCGAAAAGTCGAACCGGGAATGGACATCAGGACCGATTCGGAGCGAGTCCGCCTTTCGCGCAAGATGGTCCTGGAATTCCTGGGCTCTTCCGTCGATCTATCCACCGCGCCGCAAGCGCAGTCCTACATGAATCGATACGATGCCCATCCCGAACGCTATGGTCCGCCCGCTGCGTCCACAGTGGCCGGCGAGCGCGATGCCCGCGAGCCGGGCCATCATCACACGCCGGATGGAAGTCACGCGGCAACCGTGCATCAGCCGGTCAAGGTGGATAACGACCTCTACGTGCGCGACTACGCGAAGTGCATACTTTGTTATAAGTGCGTCGAGGCTTGCGGAAGCGATGCGCAGAACACATTTGCCATTGCCGTTGCCGGCCGCGGATTCGATGCCCGGATCTCCACCGAAGCCAACGTTCCGCTTCCGGATTCCGCATGCGTCTACTGCGGAAACTGCATTGGCGTCTGTCCGACCGGTGCGCTCATGTTCAAGAGCGAGCATGAAATGCGGGAGGCGGGCACATGGGACGAATCGAAGCAACACAAGACCGACACCATCTGCCCCTATTGCGGCGTCGGCTGCACGCTGACCCTCCACACCCAGGACAACCGCATCGTGAAAGTGACGTCACCCATGGACGCCAGCGTCACCCATGGCCACCTCTGCATCAAAGGCCGCTTCGGCTTCGAGTTCGCGCAGAATACCGCTGAGCCGAAAGATTAGTCATAGTAGAATGGCCTTGCCCTTCCCACTCCTATGGAACGACAACGCATGCTTGACGACATTCGAGAATTCTTTCAGATGTTCCTCGCGCCTCAACTCGAGGGAATCAAAGGGGAGCTAAAGGCCATTAACACCAGGATCGATGCGCTCGACAACAAGTTCGACCACAAGATCGATGCGCTCGACACCAAACACGCCAGCAAGTTCGATCTGCTCGACAGCAAGATCGACGCGCTCGATACTAAAGTTCACAGCAAGCTGGATTTGCTGGATACCAAGG
>QHXD01000729.1:0-2403 GCA_003223895.1 Acidobacteriota bacterium | reverse complement strand
ACTGTCGGCCGAAATCCGGCGTGTCGAGGAAACGCTTTCAGCAGATTTCGTGCGCATTGAGAGCAAAGTGGATGTCCGATTGGCCACGATGGACGAGCGCATGGAAGCCCTTCGCCGCGAGTTACTCGCCGAAATAAAAGCCGCTCGATAATCACTCACGGTACCAGAGATTACTGCCCAAAATGTGGGCCCAAAATGTAGGCGCCGGCTTTAGCCGGCGCCCCGGCGGTCAACAATCTTTAATGACCTGGCGTCCAGCCGTGAGAGGCGCCGCCAAATCGCCGCCTTTCACCGAATAAAAACCAAATCCTTCCGTACCTTCCTCAAATCCAATCGTGAAATCGTCAATGCCGCAGGAGAATCGTCGAGTCCGGACAGAAATCGTCGATGTCAGCGCTACAGATGGCGAGTGCATTGATGAAATCATCAATGATTTCCTCGACACCCCGCGCCGCCGATATTCTGGGCTTCTGGTATTCGGAACTGAATTCTAACCGAACACGGATGGTACGGCATATGCACCTTGAAGCAAGGAGTCGCCGGATGCGTCCTCCCCCATAAACGGCGCAGTGGGTAAGCATCCAATTTTGGGCGGATGCGTAAACGCTGCGCGACTACTCGTTACTAATCCGTCGACTCACTCCGCAAGCCATCCAAGAGCGTTTTTGTGTATACCCGGTTCGTCGACACCTCGGGCGCGTGCATGACTGGCTATGAAGCCGAAATCACTATCCGCCGTTCACGAAGGACCATCATGATGTCTTCATGCGTGAGGTAGAACACGATCCGCAGCCCGTCTGGGGGATCGCTGAACGATCAAAAGTGGAAGGTAGCGTGACGTCCAAAGCTGTTTCACCGCCACGATCGAATCGCCATCGCCATTCCGTGCGCACCATACTGTAGCGGTGGTCGAGTTGAGTTTCTTGTAGCGATACCAATGTCGTGGATCGACATCCGATGGCTTCGAAGAGTTGTTTCCTTTTCGGAATTGCAAGTAGGAGGTCACTTGCCTTCACCGTTTGCGCGCCGTGGGGCCCGCCTGAAGAAATGAGGGCGCATAGAAGCTTACGAGTATTTGGGCATCGCCAGCGCTGCTTCTTTCGTACGCTTCAAAGAAGTTTCGGATCGCCGATTTATCTTCCATCCGGGACCGCTCTTGGATTCTCCGCTGTACACGGGCCAAATCGACACTTCGTGCCTATCGACATGCACTCTTATCAAATGGGGGAAAGCACAGCCGAAGCAACACTGAGGGGCGTGACAAAATACCTCAAGAACTAAGCAATCGAGCTCCGCAGAAAATGGATTCGACCGCTCTTGACCGTAACGCGCATCAGTTCATCTCCAGCAAGAGAGCAGTGCCCGACTGCGTCCGGAATAGCAGGCGCCCGACCGAGCCGCCGGTCCGGCCGAGAAACACGAATTCCGTTCGATAACCTGCGCCAGTAACAATGTGTGGGAAGACGAATTCGGCGCCGCTCGATATTCCGGATTCGGAGATGGGCGGGATGGGCGTGATCAGGAATTCCCCGCGCTGGTTCACGCGAGTGCGCAGACCGATGACGGATACAGGCGATCCGGAAACAGAGGAGAGACGTAGAACTCCCTGAAATCCGTCCGGAAGGTTCGCAAGTCCGGAAAGCTCGCTGAGGAACAACGATAACTGGCCGTTTGCCGGCAGATTGAGTGTTCCGGGCGGTGCCGCTCGTTGGCCGGCCGAATCGAACAATTCGAACTGCACGGTTGCGGGCGCAGCCGCATTGTTGGAAAGAGCGATCCCGGTGTTGGTTTCGCCTTTCTCCGCGAAAACGCGAAATGCCAGGCCACTCTCGGCCCCCGCGACTCCGCTTTCCGTCACAGTGATTCCATTCTGTTTGAATGAAAAGACTGTTGACGCCACCGGTGACACATTATTGGTGTCCGGTCTAATGCGAATCGAACCCACTATAACGTTGGGATCGGTCCCGGCAGTTACGATACGGGAGGACGAACGCGGAGCCACCGTATAGGTGAACGTCGCCTGCGTTTCTCCACTCGGTTTCACGATTTGAGCCGTTCCGCTGATTACGGCCTCCGACGGGTTCACCAGAAGGACCTGCGTTTGCCATCCACCGCCATCCGCAACCTGAGGAATGACGATCGCAGCCGTCGACGCAGTGAGAGGCGACACCGGCAATGTGGTCATCAGAAATTCCAACCGTTCGTTGATCAAGCCACGCACAGCGATGGCTGCCACAGGGACGCTCGACGTGAACGTGAACGTGAACGCGTTCTCCGCCGAACCGAAAGCAGTGGATTGATAAAACGGCAACTGGTTCAGGAAGGCTGCGATCTGACCGTTTGCGGGAATCGTTGTGGTGCCGTTTCCAAAATTGCTGCCTGCACTATCTGTGAAATAGAAGG
>QHXD01000062.1 GCA_003223895.1 Acidobacteriota bacterium | reverse complement strand
CGCTGTACACGTGCGAGTTTCTCAGCATCCTGGCTGAAGCTCGAATCGAATCTGTAAAATTGCCGCCCAGAAGCCCGAATCTGAATGCCCACGCGGAAAGATTTGTAAGAACGATTAAGGAGGATTGTTTGGAGCGAATGATCTTGTTTGGCGAACAGTCCTTACGAAATGCCATTCGGGACTTCAGTGCTCATTATCATGGTGAACGGAATCATCAAGGGCTCGACAATCGGCTCATCACACCAGACAAGACGATCGGTGTCATAGAAGGCACTGTCCGGAGGCGACAAAGGCTGGGAGGAATGCTCAAGTATTACTACCGACAGGCAGCGTGAACTGACTGCAAAACCGACGAAACTTGGATCGGCTGCGTCGAACAGTTTCGAAGCTGAGCATCTGAGTTCATGTCATCGGACAAAAGCCAATTGAAAAAACAGGTCGCTTTTAAAGACATCTAGACAAAAGTCGATTCGGTCCTTGTCGCTCGCGGCACGCTCGGCGAAAGCGGACCAACCATTCGAGTTTTTGGACCATACGAGAAGGACGACAACACGGCGCATGCGAGGATGGTATCAGCCGAATTTTGTAATTCGCCACCGACAGGAGAGAAAAACGCCGGATTCTGGCAGAATTTAAGAATTCGCCATCAACAGGTTCTTGATGGCGAAAAAGTGTGACCAAAAGTGTGACCAAACCATGCCCAAACATGCCCATTTGTGACCAAAAACTGGTCACAAAATGAGCTTAATTTATTGATTCTTATATGCCGAAGGCGGGACTCGAACCCGCATGCCTCGCGGCGCCACCCCCTCAAGATGGTGTGTCTGCCAATTCCACCACTTCGGCTGTTTTAAGTCTGCCATCCATGGCCGGGCGCTCAAGCCATCCATGGGAGCGCCTTTTTGCCGGCCGCTACTTTTTCTGAGGAGTTGCGGGCGGAGCCGGCGTGCTCTTCTGCTGTTGTTGCGGCTGCGGAGCAGGCGGCGGCTGGGCCGGTTGACCCTGTTGCGCCGGCGGTTGAGCGGGCGGCTGGCCCGGCTGTGTGGCCGGTGGCTGCGCCGGCGGGGCCGGCTGCTGATTCTTTTGTTGCGCTCCTTCGCGGATGACGGACGAGCCGCCGGGCCGCGAGATCAGAATCGTCAGCGAAAGCGANNNNCGCGGCAGCCGTGGTGGCTCTGCTCAATAGGGTACCGGTGCCGCGGGCGCCGAATGTCGCCTGTGAGCCGCCGCCTCCGAAAGCTCCGGACCAGTCCGCGCTCTTCCCCTGCTGAAGGAGCACGACCAGAATCAGGAATATCGAAACGATCACGTGAAAGATGGTTAGAACCGTCGGTAACCACGTCATATATATTTGATGATGGCGGCGAATGAGGCCGGATCCAGGCTTGCGCCTCCGACCAGCGCGCCATCGATATCTTCCTTTTTCATCAGAGTCGAAATGTTATCGGGTTTGACGCTACCTCCGTACAGAATACGAAGCGCATCCGCTGCAGCCGCTTTATAGATTTCTGCGAAGGTCTTGCGAATTTCGGCGTGCATCTCGGCGGCGATTTCCGGTGTTGCGGTTCGCCCTGTGCCGATCGCCCAAACAGGCTCGTAAGCCACAATGATATGGGAAAGGTCCGGCCCCGTCAATCGGCCCAGGCCGCTGCGGACCTGCCGACGGACCACATCGAGAGCCTGCCCCGCGTCCCGTTCCGAGAGCGTTTCACCGACGCAGACAATCGCTTTCAGGCCCCCTTTCACCACGGCCCGCGTCTTCTTTTCCACCCAATCGTCGGTTTCCCCGAAATACTGGCGCCGCTCGGAATGCCCGACAATTACATAAGTGCAACCGGCATCGCTGAGCATTCGGACAGAAACCTCACCGGTAAAGGCACCCTGATCCTCCCAATGAACGTTCTGGGCCGAGATCGCCACGCGGGTGCCTTCGGTTTGGTCGACGGCGGTGCTCAATGCGGTGAAGGGAGGAGCGACGACAATGTCGCAGTGCTGGACATCCCGGACTAAAGGGATCAATGCCGTGAAAAACGCGCTCGTCTCGGGACGCGTTTTGAACATCTTCCAGTTGCCGGCGATGATAGGTCGTCTCATTTCTCGGTGAGCACCTCGACACCGGGAAGCTTCCGGCCGGACAGGAATTCCAGGGTAGCTCCGCCGCCGGTGGAAATGTGTGTGATCTTCGACTCCACGCCGGACTGCGCGACTGCAGCGGCCGAGTCGCCTCCACCCACGATCGAAAATGCATTGGATTCGGCAACGGCGCGCGCAATCGCAAACGTGCCTTCGGCAAATTGCGGTTTTTCAAAAACGCCCATCGGTCCATTCCAGACGATGGTCTTCGCCCGGCGAACGATCTCCGAATAACGGCGCACCGTTTCGGGACCAATATCCAGGCCCATGCGGTCCGCAGGCGTGCGATCGACCGGAGTCACTTGAGAGTCCGTGCTGTCGAGGCCCGGCGCAACAACGTGGTCCACGGGCAACTCGATGGGAACCTTCTTTTGCGACGCTTTAGCCAGCAGTTCTTTTGCGAGATCGATCTTCTCCACTTCGACAAGGGACTTTCCTGTCTCCAGCCCGTTGGCGCGGAAGAAGGTATAGGCCATGGCGCCACCGATGAGAATTGTCGTGGCGATGTTGAGCAGGTTTTCGATGAGCTCGATCTTGTCCGAGATCTTGGCGCCCCCCACGATGGCGACGTAAGGTTTCTCGGCCTTCGTCAGGGCGTGACTGAGAGCCTCCAGTTCCTTCTGCATGAGGAAGCCGGCGGCCGCCTGCTTCACGAATTTGGTGATACCCACCGTTGACGCATGAGCGCGGTGCGCGGTGCCGAAAGCATCGTTCACATAAACGTCGCAGAGAGCCGCCAGTTGTCTGGCAAATGCAGGTTCGTTCTTCTCTTCCTCGGCGTGGAATCGGAGGTTCTCGAGCAGAAGTGCGTCGCCATCCCGAAGGCTGGAAACCATTTTCTCCACTTCCGGACCCACGCAATCGGGAGCGAACGCGACCTGTTTCCCCAGCAGTTCGGTGAGCCGCGCAGCGACCGGTTTCAGGCTGTACTTCGGTTCAGGCTTTCCCTTCGGCCGGCCGAGATGCGAAGCGAGAATCAAGCGGCCGCCTTTTTCGAGAACATAACGGATCGACGGAAGCGAAGCCTCGATGCGCGTGTCATCTGTGATTCGTCCGCCTTCGATAGGGACATTGAAGTCCACGCGCGTGAACACACGTTTGCCGCGCAGATCGAGATCCGAAATGGAAAGCTTGCCCATGCGCGTTATTTCACGAGCAGCTTGATGAGATCCCGCATACGGCAGCTGAAACCCCACTCGTTGTCATACCAGGAAAACACTTTGAATAATCTGTCGCCGAGCGTTTTCGTCAATGGGGCGTCGACAATGGACGAGTGCGGATTGTGTAGAAAGTCGATCGAAACCAGTTCCTCTTCGGTGTACTGAAGTATGCCTTTCATAGGGCCGTTGGCCGCCGCTTTCAATGCCTGGTTCACGGATTCGACGGTCACCGGTTTCGAGGTTCGCGCGGTGAGATCCACAAGCGACACGTCCGGAGTGGGAACGCGAATCGCGATTCCGTCGAGCTTGCCTTTCAGATCGGGCAGCACGAGTCCGATAGCCTTGGCGGCGCCCGTGGACGTGGGAATCATGGAGAGCGCGGCGGCGCGGGAGCGGCGAAGATCGGGGTGAGGCAGATCCAGAAGTTTTTGATCGTTCGTGTAAGAGTGGATTGTCGTCATCAGGCCACTCTCGATACCGAAACTTTCGTGAACGACTTTGGCGAGCGGCGCCAGGCAGTTCGTCGTGCACGACGCGTTCGAAATGACGTGGTGTTTGGCGGGGTCGTAGCCCTTGTCATTCACACCAAGACAGATCGTGATGTCCTCGCCTTTGGCCGGGGCGGAAATGATGACCTTCTTCACGGGTCCGCGCAAGTGCTTGCGGGCATCTTCGGCGTTGGTAAACAACCCGGTCGATTCAACAACCACCTGGATATTCAACGAAGGCCAATCGATCTTGCCGGGGTCTCTCTCCTTGTATACCTTGATGCTCTTGCCGTCGACCTTGATGTCGTCTTCACCGTGCGTCACGTCGGACTTGAGATTGCCCAACACCGAGTCGTGCTTCAAAAGGTGTGCCAATGTTTTGGGATCCGTGATGTCGTTGACGGCAACGATGTCGATATCCTTGTCGCCCATGGACGCGCGGAAAAGGTTGCGTCCGATCGAAATCCGCAATCTGAAATCCGCAATCCAAAAGTATACTCTGCGGCGGGCATGTATTTCACATACACATTGGTCCTCACGTTGGGACTGGTTCTGACCCTCCCTTATTATCTTTTTCTGTTTCGCAAGTATCTCCCGACGCTTCCGGACCGCCTTGGCTTTCTGAAAGTGCCCCAATTGCGGAATGCCATCTGGGTTCACGCTGTTTCGGTGGGCGAAGTGAAAGCTGTCGAAAAGCTGCTGGAGCGCCTGCGCCAGAAATTCCCGGAAAAGCCTCTTGTTGTCTCCACATCCACGCCGGCCGGGCAACAGCTTGCGCGCGAGAGGGGCGATATTATCGATCACACTTTCTACTTTCCGGTCGATTTGCCGTTTTGTATCCGGCGGGTGGCGGACCGGATTGATCCCCAAATGGTAATCATCGCAGAGACTGAAATCTGGCCCAACTTTCTGCGCATCTGCCGCGGGCGCGACATACCGGTGGTGATGATCAACGGGCGGATTTCGGACAGGTCGTTTGCAAGATATCGGCTGGCACGCCGCTGGCTGCGCCGGGTCTTTGCGGACTACACGGTGATGGGCATGCAGTCGCAGACGGATCGAATGCGTATTGAGGAGATCGGGGCGGATCCCCGGAAGGTCATCGTATTTGGAAACCTCAAATACGACGTGGTCTCAACGGTCCGCCCGCTGGATACGACGCTGGCGGCAGTCCTTCGAACCTGGAAACAGGTCTGGATTGCAGCCAGCACGATGCCAGGTGAAGAAGAATTCGTGCTGGATGCGTTCGCCGAGCTGCGCAAGACGCATCCTCAATTGAAACTCGTCATCGCGCCCCGCCACGCCGACAGGTTCGAGGCGGTGGAAGAGCTGGTCAAGCGCCGGGGAATTGAATGCCTGCGCCGGAGCCGCCTGACTGCGCACAGCGACGTCCTCAGCGTCCTCATACTGGACAGCATCGGCGAACTGGCCGCAGTTTTCGAGTACGCGACGGTGGTTTTCATAGGCGGATCGCTTGTGCCGAAGGGAGGGCACAATGTGCTTGAACCGGCTCGCCATCGCAAGCCCATTGTGTTTGGCCCACACATGGAAAACTTTCGGGATATCACGCGATTGTTTCTGGAAGAAAAGGCGGCAATACAGATTCAGAATGCCGCTGAACTGGCACCTGCAATTCGAAGTCTGCTGGCCAATCGAGATCATTCTGCCGAACTGGGCCGGCGTGCCCGCGCAATTGTCGAGCAGAACACCGGAGCCACGGACCGCGTCCTGGAGTTCCTGCAGCCAGTCGAGGCCCGCCGGTGAGTAGAGCATTCCGGTTCCTGCTCCGGGCCCGAGAGAAGCTCTACACGTCAGGCATCCTCAATACTCTTCGACTGAAACATCCGGTAATCAGTGTCGGAAATCTCACTCTGGGTGGAACCGGCAAGACTCCGCTGGTGATCGCCCTCGCTGAAGGGTTGCGAGATCGCGGATTTCGTCCCGTGGTTCTGTCGCGGGGATATCGAAGAACGAGCCGGGAAATACTCGTTGTTGGTTCGAATTGGGAAGAGGCGGGTGATGAGCCGTACCTGATAAAGCGGCGGCTCGGCAATGTGCCAGTTGTCGTTGGAGCCGATCGATATCGGGCGGGGCTTCTCGCCGAAGGCAAAGAGCTGGGAAATGTCTTCATTCTCGATGACGGGTTCCAGCATCGCCGGCTTCATCGCGACGTCGACATCGTCACCATCGATCCCGTCGAATGGGCGGCCGGCGAAACGCTGCTTCCAACCGGCCGGTGGCGTGAACCGAAGAGCGCGATTGCGCGGGCTCAGGTGGCTTGCATTCAGGAGGTTACCGGAGCCGCACTGCCCTCGCTGCCGATTCCCTCGCTGGTGGTGAAGACCGAAATTCAGGGCCTATATAAAGAGGATGCGGCAATTTCGCCGGAAACGCTTAAAGAACAGGCAGTTGTGGCGTTTGCCGGCATATCCAAGCCCGAACGGTTCTTCGCCGCCTTGCAATCCCTGGGCATTCATCCGGCCAGGTGCGTCCGTTTCCGCGATCATCACCCCTATTCGCCACGCGAAATCAAAAAGCTCGGCGGGGAAGTCCGGATCACGACCGAAAAAGACGCCGTGCGGTTGGCCGGCATCCCAGCAGACTTCTTGTACCTCCGGATCTCTGCTAACATTCCCGACTTCGAGCGACTGATGTCCCTCATTCTTAACCGACTGCCCTGTAGCGGCGCTCTATGAAGATGTGAATGAGTTGGCAGTTCTTCAAATGTAGTCGCGGGCTTTAGCCCGCGTTCCGTGGCGGTTCGCGAAAACTTGACGAACGCGGGCTAAAGCCCGCGACTACATTTGAGGCGAAGTGGTAATGCGTGTGGAGAAAATTCTGATCCGCGGGCCGAATTGGGTTGGCGATGCTGTTCTGGCCATCCCCGCCATGAAGGCAGTTCGCGCACATTTTACGCAGGCCGAAATCACGCTGCTGGTGCGGCCGTGGGTTGCCGGACTGTTCACGTCCGCGCCTTTTATTGATAAGGTCTGGAGCGAATCCCGGCCTTCCAGCCTCCTCGACTGGATTCGGATCACTCGAGAGATTCGAACCCGCCGGTTCAACCTGGCTTTGTTGTTTCCGAATTCGTTCGAATCCGCGCTGATGACCTTTCTGGGACGGGTGCCGCAGCGGGTCGGCTATGCAACCGATGGGCGCACCTGGATGCTGACGAATGCGATTGCGCCTTCCGCAAAAGCGCGCCACCAGGTGCACTACTACCTGGATATCGTCAGAACGCTTTCAGTGAAGGCCGAACAACCCTCCGTCGCGATCGAAGCGACTAACGAAGAAACAGCCGCCGCGAGAACATTACTGGCTTCCGAAGGCATTCCGCCGGAAGCGCCTTTTCTGGTCGTGAATCCTGGTGCCGCGTATGGCTCGGCCAAGCGGTGGGCTGAAGATCGATTTGCGGATGTAGCCGACGTCCTGGCGCGAGAGATGGGCCTGCAGGTGGCGATCGTGGGATCGGGAGCCGAACGGCCGATCGCAGAACGGATTCGTAAGCGGATGAAAAGCCAGACCGCCATCTTGAATGGCAAGACTACACTGGAAACGCTGATCGGTGTGCTTGCCGAATCTACGTTGATCATCACGAACGATTCGGGTCCCATGCATATTGCCGCTGCGCTCGGCGTTCCCACGGTTGCCGTATTCGGTTCCACGGACGAGAAGGTCACCGGCCCTTACGGTCCGCGCACACGAATTGTGAAGCATCCTGTAGAATGCAGCCCTTGCCTGCTCCGCGAATGCCCAATCGATCATCGCTGCATGACGCGGGTGGCGGTAGAGGATGTCTGTCGCGCTGCGAGAGAACTGTTGGCGTAATGCATAGAGCCGTCTTCATGGACCGCGATGGAACGGTATCCGAAGAAATCGGGTACATGTATGATGCCGGCCTGTACAAGCCCTATGCGTATGCGGGCCCGGCAATCCGCAGAATCAACGAGAGCGGGATGAAGGCGGTCCTGGTCACCAACCAGTCCGGAATCGGGCGAGGCTATTTCGAGGAATCGATGGTCCATCAAGTTCACGATATCCTGCAGGCCGAACTCTCACGCCACGGCGCCAGGCTGGATGCCATCTACTTCTGTCCACACGCCCCCGATGCGGGCTGTGAATGCCGGAAGCCGAATCCCGGTATGCTGCTGCAGGCGCAAAAAGATCTGGATATCGACCTGACTGAATCGTACGTGGTCGGCGACAAGCAAATCGACGTCGAAACAGCCTATGCCGCGGGGGCCAAGTCCGTACTCGTGCTGACCGGCTACGGTCGCGAGCAACGCGAAATGTTCATGGCTCGCGATCCTCAGCCACATCTGGTGGCTGAAAACCTGAAGGAAGCCGTGGATGCGATTCTCGCTGGAGGGCTGATGTGAGTCGTCTTCGTGCACTCATCGAACAATTCAAAGGCAAGCGCGTCGTTGTCTTCGGCGATCTGGTCGCGGATGTCTTTGTTTATGGTGAAATATCGAGGATCTCACGTGAGGCGCCGGTCCTGATTCTGAATCACCGGGAAACGCAGACAGTGCCGGGCGGCGGGGCCAATGCCGTTCACAATCTATGGGCGCTGGGCGCCAGGCCGGTGCCGGTCGGCATTGTCGGCGACGACGCCGAAGGCAATCAGCTGGTCGAATACTTTGCGAATCTTGAAATCGACGTGAGCGCAATCCGCGTGGCGAAGTCTTACCGAACACCCACGAAGATGCGCATTCTGGCGGGAGCTGTTCATTCGCAGCGCCAGCAGATCGTGCGTCTGGACTCGGGCGGTCCCCTCCCGAACGACAAGGCGCAAATGCATACCGGCCTCGACCAAAAACTGAAGCTGGCGCTGGCCAACGCGCATGCGCTGCTCGTCTCTGATTACGGTTACGGCCTGGTCACGCCGCAGCTCATCTCGAAAGTCCGGACGAACGGAATTCCGGCGACGATCGATTCTCGCTTCTCGCTGGAGAGTTTTTCGCAGATGACCGCTGCGACTCCGAATGAGCCTGAAGTCGAGGCGGCACTGGGTGAGCCTATTGGAAATGACGCGAAAAAACTCGAATGGGCCGGACGAACGCTTCTGCGCAAGCTGAAGCACGACGCACTGCTCATCACGCGCGGCAAGGACGGAATGGCGCTGTTCGAGCGGGGCAAGAAAACCGCCCATATTCCGGTCCACGGTACGGATGAAATCGCCGACGTCACCGGGGCCGGTGATACCGTCATTGCAACCTTCACGCTCGCGCTTGCCGCCGGCGGCAATTACTATGAGGCGGCCCAGCTTGCCAACTACGCCGGAGGGATTGTCGTCATGAAGTATGGGACGCGTCCGGTGACCTACGACGAACTGCTCCAGGCCGTGAAGGACGATATCTCATGAAACTCCGGCGGCTGGAAGATTTGCCGGAGCTGCTGAAGGAAAAGAAGGTTGTGCTTGCCAACGGCTGTTTCGACATTCTGCACGTTGGTCATCTCCGATACCTGCAAGGTGCACGGAAACTGGGAGACGCTCTGGTGGTGGCCATCAACAGCGACCGTTCGGTGAGGACTATCAAAGATGAAGGCCGGCCGATTCTGACCGAGAATGAGCGCATCGCATTGGTGTCGGCACTCGGTTGTGTGGACTACATCGTCGTTTTCGACGAGCCCGATGTCTCTCGAGTACTGGATATTCTGCGCCCGGCCGTGCACGCCAAAGGCACCGACTACACGGAGGAGACGGTGCCGGAGCGGGACAAAGTCCTCGCATACGGCGGTTCGGTCCGCATCACAGGTGATCCCAAAAACCATTCGACTCGTGGCATCATTGAAAGGATTTTGGAGAAGGCGCAGCGAGTGGATAGATGAGCGGCTGCGAATGCAAGCCCGATAGGGCGCAGCCAGTGAACAAATGATAACGAAGGCGAAAATCGAAAGCTTGAAAAGCGCAAGGCCAGGACGGTTCCTTGTTGTGAAATTTGGATCGCTGGGCGATATCGTTCATTGCCTGCCATCGGTCGCGCAATTGCGGAGAGCGTTCCCGCAGGCTGAAATCGACTGGCTTATCGAGAGGAAGAACCGGATCGTCGTCGACCTGAGCGGGCTGGAGGTCCGCCTGATACCGATCGATACATATCAGTGGCGCAATAGCCCCGGCATTGGCAGCGCGAAGGAGATCGCGGAATTCGTCTGGGCTCTGCGCACGGACGGATACGATTGCACGATCGATTTTCAGGGCCTGGTCAAATCGGCTTTCTTCGCATACCTGTCGGGTGCTCCGATCCGGATCGGGTGGGAACGCGATTTCCTCAGGGAGTCGGTTAGCCGATTCTTCTACACCGAGGTCGTCACGCCGAAGCGCATCCACATCATCGATCAGCAAATGGAGCTGCTGAAGCCGCTCGGTATCGATCCCGATTGGCAAGTTGAAGTTCCATTGCGTGCAACCGACACAGCCAGGAGAAGCGTAAAGAAAAAATTGGAAGGCCTGGCGGACTATGTCGTTATTAATCCCGGAGGCAACTGGAAAACGAAATGCTGGCAGGCCGAACGATACGGCGAGCTCGCTGCGAGGTTGATTAATGACGGACTGCCCGTTGCGGTAACATGGGGTCCGGGCGAAGAGAGCCTTGTGCGCAACCTGGTCCGCTCGGCCGGAAATGGCGTTCGCGAAGTTCCGACGTCGCTGGAAGAGCTTGTCGCGCTGTGCGAGGGAGCAAAGTTGTTTGTGGGCGGGGACACGGGCCCGATGCATTTTGCCGCTGCAGCGGGGACGCCGATCGTTTCGATATTCGGCCCGACGAGCAGCGATCGGAACGGACCGTTTCGGCGAGACGATATCGTCGTGGAACGGCGGCTGCCTTGCCGGCCGTGTTACGAGCGCGACAAATGTCCCCTCGAACACTGGCAATGCATCGTGGATATCACGGTTGACCACGTTTACGAAGCCTGCCGCAAACGCCTCGAACTTGCCGGGTGATGGTACAGAAACTTCGCGTTCCGCTCGGCTTCGTGATCGCGGCCGCAGTTCTGTACCTCGCGGAACCGACTCAAACTTCAATCCTCGTGGGTTTACCGGTTGCATTGATCGGCGCTCTATTTCGTGCCCTGGCCGCCGGCATCATCAAAAAGGATTCCACTCTCGCAACTACAGGCGTGTATGCATTGACGCGCAATCCGCTTTACTTCGGCAGTTCCCTGCTCGCCGCCGGCTTCGCTATCATGAGCGCGAATGAACTGGCAGCCGTTTTACTGCTGGTCCCTTTCATGCTCATCTATCCAACGGTCATGCTTCGCGAAGAAGCTCATCTCGCACGGCTTTTCCCTGACGATTTCCGCCTTTACAAAGCCGCAGTTCCTCGCTTCTTCCCTCTCCCAACGCTTCGGTTTCGCCCTTGCTTTTCCTTCGACCAATACCTCTCCAACCGCGAATACAACGTGGCCCTGGGGTTTCTGGGGGCGGTGGGGCTGCTCATCATCAAGTCGTGGCTCAAAATGGGCAATCGTCTTCTAATGTAGTCGCGGGCTTTAGCCCGCGTTCGTTATTCGGTTGCCAGATTTTCCAATAGAGCCTCCAAATCGAGCCCAATTGCTCCCGAGAACTGATACTCGCGCCAATTCTCCACCAATCCTCTGCGAACCGGATTGTTCAGAACATATCGAAGGTGCGCTCCCAATTCCTTGGACCGAAGAATCCGATCATGAAAGCTCTTCTCCCACTTCGTCTTCAGATAGCGCCTTGCCAGAAGGTAGCCGGTTGCTTGCTTGAAATCTTCAAGAGCTTGAAGCAGGTGAGTGTTTTCATGGCACCCCAGGAAGATCATGTGAAGGTGTTCCGGCATAAAGCAATAGATTGCGAAGAAGTGATGTTTTTCGGCGACTTTTTCAAAATGTCGACGAAAAGTCGGACAAGATTCCGTTCTACGAAAAATGGATCTCGCTTCTCGAGACAGAGCGTGAACGAAACGGCGATCCGACCTTTGTAACACTCTCTTGGTAGGCGATGATGTTTAGTGCCCATAGAATCAACAAACGCGGGCTAAAGCCCGCGACTACATTTTGGGAGCGCGTTTTTGCGGGAATGTACCTTTGGGGAAATATACATTTCGGACGACGTACGCCAGGACAACGTACCAGGAAACGTTTTGGCAACCATTGGTCCAAACGGGAGAGCGAAATGAACCCAAATTAACCCGTTGATTTCACCGCGGGCGATACCTATACTCAAAAAGGTGACTTTGAGTGGGCGTTTCGCCCACTTTTTTGTTGTTATGAGCATGGGAGTCGAGTGGGACCGGATCCGGCGGCTCATTGAGGAAGTAGTAGAAAGCCAGGGATATGAGTTAGTTGAGGCGGAACTAAAGGGCGCAGGCAAGAACTCGATCCTTCGGATTTTTATCGACAGGCCGAACGGAATTTCCCATCGCGATTGCGAGTTGATCAGCGAACAAGTAGGAACGGTACTCGATGTTGAAGATCTGATTCCGTCTTCTTACACGTTGGAAGTTTCCTCCCCGGGTCTGGACAGGAAACTGGTCAAGGAAAGTGATTACACTCGCTTCGATGGGAAGTTGGCCAGAATCCAGACGCGCATCCCACTGAATCAACAGAAAGTTTTTCGAGGACGTCTCCTGGGAGTACATGGCGGAAAGGTCCGGTTGGAACTACCGAAGGGCCATCTGCTGGACATCCCGCTGGACGTCATCCAGGAAGCCAGGCTGGAAGTGGATTGGGCGGCAGAGAAGTCGAGGCCTGGCAATGCGCCTGAGTAGCCAAAAACGGGGTGATTGATGTCGAATCTGCTCTTCCAAACGATCGATCAGATCAGCAGAGAAAAAGGGATCGATCCACAAATCGTAATCCACGCGATCGAGGACGCGATTGTTGTGGCCTCGCGCAAGTACTTCAAGTCGAACGAAGAATTGCGAGGACGCATCAATCCGGAAACCGGCGACATCGACGTGTTTGCGGTAAGAAAAGTCGTGGACAGCGTGACGAATCCGGTTCGTGAGATTACCCTGGACGAGGCTCGCGCGGTCAAGCCCGACGCTCAACTGGAAGAGGAGATCGAATTCCAGAAACCCACAGTGGGCCTGGGCCGGATCGCAGCGCAGATGGCAAAGCAGGTCATCTTTCAAAAGGTTCGTGAAGCGGAGCGCGAGAGCGTTTACGCGGAATACCACAAGCATGTCGGCGAGGTGGTGAATTGCGTTGTGAAGCGCTTCGAGAACGGCGACATCATCGTCGAGCTCGGCAAGACTGAGGGAAAGCTGCCAAAACGCGAACAATCGAGGCTCGAAAGCTTCGCGGCGAGCGATCGTATTCGCGTCATCATCATCAAGGTTGAAAAAACGGCGAAGGGTCCGCAGGTGATCGTGTCCCGCACCGATCCCGCGCTGGTCCAGCATCTCTTTCAAACGGAAGTGCCCGAAATCTACGACGGGACCGTGCAGATCAAAAGCACCGCCCGCGAGGCCGGCGAACGAACGAAGATTGCTGTCTCGTCGCGTGAAAAGGATGTGGACCCGGTCGGCGCTTGCGTCGGGATGAAGGGCACGCGCGTGCAGTCCATCATCCGGGAATTGCGCGGCGAGAAGATCGATATCATTCAGTGGTCCGACGACGTGGTCACGTTCGCCACCAATTCGATCAGTCCGGCAAAGATCAGCCGCGTGTCGATCGTCGACAGCAACGACAAAATCATGGAGATGGTTGTCGAAGACAGCCAGCTCTCGCTTGCAATCGGAAAGAAGGGGCAGAACGTCCGTCTCGCTTCAAAGCTGATTGGCTGGCGCATCGACATCAAGAGCGAGGAAGAAAAGCGCGCCGAAGTCGAAAGCCAGATGGATCAGATGCCGGCGGCACCTACTCCGCTGGAAGGTATACCGGGGCTTACGGCGAGCCTCATACAGAAGTTGAACTCGGCCGGTATTGGCACAGTGGAGCAGTTGGCCGGCCTGTCGCCCGAGGATCTGCAAAACATTCCGGGTATCGGTGGAAAGACCATCGAGAAAATCAGCGACGCTCTTTCGGAGTACTACACCAATTCGCAGGCTTACCAGGATCAGATGGAGCGGCTCGCGCAACAGCACATGTTCAGCAAGGACGAACCTGTCCCGGAACCAACGCCGCAGCCTCCGGCGGAAAGCACTGAAGCGGTTAAAGAAAGCGGCCAAGAGAAAGTGCAGGAAGAGTAAAATAAATGATATTCTTTCGCACTCTGAAACGCAGGCTAAAGCCCGCGACTACATTGGGGCATGGAGATGGTTCCCAATGTAAATTGGGGCATGGAGATGGTTCCCAATGTAAATTGGGGCATGGAGATGGTTCCCAATGTAGTCGCGGGCTTTAGCCCGCGTTACCCGAAAACTATTCTGAGGTTTGTTAACAAGGAATGCCAAAGCTTCGAGTTTATCAACTGGCGCGTGAGCTGAATCGCGATAATTCTGAGATTATCCGCGAACTGCAGCACATGGGCGTGCCAGTGACGTCCCATTCGAATACAGTTGAGGACCGCCTGGCGGATGCTCTGCGGAAGAAACTGGGTGTGCTTGAAATTGCAGAGAAGGTCGCGGCACCCCCGCCGGTCGAGGAAGTGAAGGTCGAAGCTCCGCCTCCGGCCCCGCCGCCGCCACCCGAGCCCGTTCACGTCGAAGCGCCAAAGGAAGTTGCGAAAGTCGAAGTTAAGGCCGAACCAAAGGTTGAAACCAAGGTTGAAGAGAAACCGGCGCCTACGCCCGTGGAGAAGCCGGTGGAGAAAGTTGCGACACCTCCGATGGCGGCGCAGCCACCTGCCGGCCGCACCGCCACGCTCCCGCCGCCTCCTCCTGCGGGCGCGAAAGTAGCGGCCCCTGTAGTTACTCCGCAAGAAGACGATGCAGGAGATTGTTCAGGAACGGCTGCGTCAGCAGCATCGGTTGCCGCAACCGCCGCCTCCAGGTCAAAGACGGCCATTCGATCGGCCCGGTCAGCGCCCCCCCGGGCCCGGGCAACCGAGACATCCTTCCGCGCCTGGCTTCCAGAATCGTGGTGCCGCACCGCCGGCGCCGCCGGGAGCACGCCCCTGGACTCGGCCCGGAACTGCGCCTCCGCCGCTACCGCAGCCGCTTGAACAACGCCGTCCGCAGGGCACGCGGCACGAGGTCGATCGAAATCAGCGCTACGAGCGCCAGGCTGAAAAGAAGCTTGGCACTCCGTTTGTCCGGCCTCAACCCAAGGCGGAACCGCCGCGCGAGTTCCGCAAAGTCATGTTGACTGAAGGTCTGACCGTCAAGGATCTCGCCGAGAAGCTGGATGTGAAATCCACGGACATGATGCGGAAGCTCATGGACCGCGGCGTGTTCGCGACGATCAATCAGACACTGGACAAGGAAATGGCAAAGGACATCGCGAAGGCTTTCAACGCCGAAGCCGATTTTGTTACGTTTGAGGAGAGCGTGATGCTCGACGCCGTGGAGATCAGCCAGGCGCAGAACGCCCTTCCGCGGGCGCCCGTGGTGACAATCATGGGTCACGTCGATCATGGAAAGACCTCGCTGCTCGATGCGATCCGAAAGACGCGCGTCACCGAGCAGGAGGCCGGCGGCATTACGCAACACATCGGCGCGTACCAGGTAACAGTCAAAGATTCCCGGAAGATCACATTCCTCGATACCCCGGGTCACGAAGCGTTCACTCTCATGCGTGCGCGCGGCGCAAAGGTTACCGATATCGTTGTCCTGGTTGTTGCGGCCGATGACGGCGTGATGCCGCAAACACTGGAATCCATTTCACACACGAAGGCCGCAAAGGTTCCGTTTGTCGTTGCTATTAACAAGATCGATAAGCCGGGCGTCAACCCGGAGCGCGTGAAGCGCGAACTCGCCGAGCAAGGTCTTCAGGCCGAGGATTGGGGTGGCGATACCGTCACCGTCGAGGTGTCCGCCAAGACCGGTCAAAACCTTGAACTGCTGCTCGAAATGATTCTGCTCGTTGCCGACATTCAGAATCTCAAGGCAGACCCGGGCCTGCCTGCCAGCGGCACTGTGCTGGAAGCGAAAATCGACAAGGGCCGCGGCAACGTCGCGACCGTGCTTGTTCAAAATGGAACGCTTAAAGTGGGCGACAATTTCATCGCGGGGGCCATATACGGGAAAGTTCGCGCAATGTTCGATGAAAATGCGAAGCTGGTCAGGGAAGCCGGTCCGTCCACACCGGTCGAAGTTCTCGGATTGCAGGGCCTGCCGATGGCCGGTGACTTGTTCCAGAGCATTGCGGACGACAACAAAGCCCGCCAGATTGCGTCTTATCGTCAGGAAAAGCTGCGTGATATCGCGCTCGCCAAAACCTCCAGACTCACGCTCGACCAGTTGCACAAGCAGTTGACTGAGGGTGAAATCAAGGAAGTACCGCTGATCCTTAAGTGCGACGTGCAGGGTTCGCAGGAAGCGCTTACGGACATGCTGAACAAGCTCAGCACCGACAAAGTCAAAGTGCGCATCCTTCATTCGAGTGTCGGCGCCATCACCGAAACCGACGTGCTGCTGGCAGCCGCCTCGAACGCCATCATCATCGGGTTCAATGTGCGGCCGGAACGGAAAGCTGCGGAGCTTGCGAACCGGGAAAAGGTGGAGATCCGGCTTCACACGATTATCTACAACGTCGTCGGCGAGATCACCCGCGCGATGCAGGGCATGCTCGAACCGGTGTACAAGGAAACGCGGCTCGGGACCGCAGAAGTTCGAAACACTTTCCGAATTCCGAAGGTCGGTACGATTGCCGGCTGCTACATCACCGACGGAAAGATTACGCGTAACGCTGAGGTTCGTCTGCTGCGCGACAATGTCGTCATCTACGAAGGCAAGATCGCTTCGCTGAAACGCTTCAAGGAAGACGCTTCGGAAGTCACGCGCGGATATGAATGCGGCATCGGCATTCAGAATTTCAATGACGTGAAGGTCGGCGACACGATTGAAGCGTTCGTGACTGAGAAAGTCATTACTGACCTCGGGGCCTGATACCCGACGTCGGTGGACCCCACGTTGAGAAATGGTCACAATTGCTCTTCTCACCCTCGACATCCATCTGCCCCACGCACAATCTCTCAAGGACAAGCGGATGGTCATACGGCGGCTGAAGGACCGACTGCGATCGAAATTCAACGTGTCGGTTTCGGAAGTCGATCATCAGGACCTGTGGCAGCGGTCGCAGATGAGTGTCGTGACTGTCGGGCCAGACGAAAGTTTCCTGCAGAAAGTACTGCAGGAAGCGGCCGAAGAGGCCGAGCGGGCGGCGCCTGAATGCATGATTCAGAGCAATATCGAAATCGTGTAGTCCATGCACGGACGAAGAATCGATCGAATTGAAGAACAGCTTCGTATCGAGCTCAGTGAGGTCATCGAGCGTGAGATTCAGGATCCGCGCATCGGTCTCGTTACGGTCACCCGCGTCAAAGTCTCGCCCGATCTTCGCCATGCGCGCGTTTTCGTCACTGTCCTCGGTGGTGAGGATCAGCGGAAGAAAACGATCGAAGGGCTACGCTCCGCCGCCAGCTACATCCGGAGATGCGTTAGCCAGCGCCTGCAACATCTCAAACGAATGCCCGAGCTCACTTTCGGTTATGACGAGTCGGTTGAGAAGGGCATCCGGATTGAGGAACTGCTGGACCAGATCAAATCTAACGATGACTCATAGAATATGTTGAGGAAACACAAAGACACAAAGGGCACAAAGGCACAAAGAAAGGCCGCATCAAGAACCTTTTTTTGCGGCCTTTCTTTGTGCCTTTGTGCCCTTTGGTCTTTGTGTTTCCTCAACATTCCCAGGAATGAACGGAATCTTCATCATTGACAAGCCAGGAGGTATGACTTCGCACGATGTGGTGAACCATATCCGTGCGAAGTTCGGGATTTCCAGAGTAGGCCACCTTGGAACGCTGGATCCAATGGCGACGGGGGTTCTGCCTGTCTGCCTGGGAAAAGCCACACGAATGGGCCAATTCATCCCGAACTCCCCAAAGGAATATACAGGTGAGATCCGTTTTGGATTTTCGACCAACACGTTCGATCGGGAAGGCTCCCCGACGAGCGAAGAGCGTCCTCTTCAGAGTTCTCGCGCAGAAATCGAGGAAGCCATGCGCTCGCTTACGGGAAGGCTCAACCAGATGCCGCCGGCATTTTCCGCCAAGAAGATTGGTGGCGTCGCGTCCTACAAATTGGCACGAAGAAACCGGCCGGTCGAAATGGCTCCGGTTTCAGTGGAAGTGCAGCAGTTCACGGCGCTCGAATTCCACCCACCGCTCATGAACTTTGAGGTGGTCTGTTCGCCCGGCACCTACATTCGAAGCCTGGCCCACGACCTCGGGCATGTGGTCGGGTGCGGCGCTCACCTCAGTTCGCTTCGGCGGATCCGATCGGGCGACTTTCGAATCGAACAAGCCGTGGCTCTCGATCGAGTTTCGGTGTCGGACCTGATTCCAATCGAGCGTTTGCTGGAGTGCTGGCCCCGGCTTGAAGTCTCGGGAGCGGACGAAGAGAAGGTTTGCCACGGCAACCCGGTAGCGGGGGCCGCGGCGCCGGGATTTGTCCGCATCTTCAACAAAAAAGGCGAGTTCATAGCGATCGCTGCCGTAGAAAATGATTTGGTGCTCCCTAGAGTTGTGCTAACCTCAATTAATTCGAGTCGAAGCGATGTGCTACGCTGTATCTTAGAGAAAGAGACTGAAGCGTAATCAATGAGCCTGACAAAGGAAAACAAAGGAAGCATTATCACCCAGTATCGAATACATGCCTCCGATACGGGATCCCCGGAAGTTCAGATTGCATTACTTAGCGAACGAATTACTTACCTCACCGAGCATTTCAAGACCCACAAAAAAGATCATGGGTCCCGCCGCGGGTTGCTGAAAATCGTCGGCAAGCGGCGCCGTCTGCTCGATTATTTGAGGACGTACAACGTCGATCGCTATCGCGAAGTGATTTCCAAGCTTGGAATCCGAAAATAGAGCTAATCACAACATCGAAACGATGAAGAGCGACCCGGGGCATGGCTTCTGGGTCGTTTTTGTTTTTGAGGCGAATTGCAGAGAGGAAACCAAATAGTTATGAACGTTCACAAAGTCAGCACGATGATCGGCGAGAGAGAGCTCTCGATCGAAGTCGGAAAGCTGGCCAAACAAGCTCACGGATCGGCCCTGGTCCGCTATGGAGATACCGTGGTACTGGTGACGGCCTGCGCGGCCAAAGAGCCACGGGAAGGATTGGACTTTTTCCCGCTCACGGTCGATTACCGTGAAAACTTCTATGCGGCAGGAAAGATTCCGGGCGGATTTTTCAAACGCGAGGGCAAACCCTCGGAGCGAGAAGTATTGAACAGCCGAATGATTGACAGGCCCATCCGGCCGCTGTTCACCGAAGGCTACAAAAACGAAACCCAGGTGATCGCGCTCGTGCTGTCAGCCGATACCGACATCGATCCCTCGATGCATGCCATGGTTGGGGCGTCTACGGCCCTTTACCTTTCGAACATTCCGTTCACCACGCCGATCGCGGCAGTAAGAGTGGGATTGATCGATGGCCGCTATTACTTGAATCCCACCTACTCGGAGCTGAAGAACAGCCGGTTGAATCTTGCGGTGGCGGGGATGGAAGACGGCATCGTGATGGTCGAAGCAGGCGCCAATGAAGTTTCCGAGGAAGTGATGGTCGAGGCGTTGAATTTCGGTCATCAGGCCATCAAGCAGATCATCGCCATTCAGAAAGAACTGTACGCGAAGATCCAGCCGCAAAAAATGGCTGTCGAGCCGCCCGCCTTCGATGAAACGATTGCTAAAAAAGTCGAACAAGCCATCCGCGCGGAACTTGAAGACGCCCTCGACACTTACAAGCATCCCAAACTCGAAAGCTACACTTTTGTAGACGCTCTCAAGAAGAAAGCCGCCGAGCTCTTTCCCGAGGCCGACGATGAAACGCTTGGCATGGTCAAGCGCGTCTTTGAGGGGCTAAAGGAGAAGATCTTCCGTGATCAGATCCTGCACAAACGCGAGCGTCCGGACAAACGCAAGTTCAATATCCGCGACATCTGGATCGAAACCAGCGTCCTTCCGCGAACGCATGGTTCGGCGGTGTTCACACGAGGTGAAACCCAGGCACTGGTAACTGCGACCCTCGGCACTGCCGACGATGTTCAACGAATGGATTGGCTTGAAGGCGAAGGCAAGAAGAGGTTCCTGATGCATTATAACTTCCCGCCGTTTTCGGTCGGCGAAGTCTCGCCGCTCCGCGGACCAGGCCGGCGCGAAGTCGGACACGGCGCCCTCGCTGAGCGCTCGCTCCTTCCCGTCATTCCGGGAGAGGATGCATGGCCATATACGATTCGCGTGGTCTCAGACATCCTGGAATCCAACGGTTCCTCATCCATGGCCACCGTGTGCGGCGGAACTCTCGCTCTGATGGATGCAGGTGTTCCGATCAAGGCGCCGGTCGCGGGCGTAGCGATGGGACTGGTGAAGGAAGGCGACAAGTATGCCGTCCTGTCCGATATCGCCGGAGCCGAAGACCATTATGGCGACATGGACTTCAAAGTCGCCGGCACGCGCGACGGCATCACTGGGCTCCAGATGGATATCAAAATCCCCGGCGTGACTTCTCAAATCATGTCGGAAGCCCTGGCTCAGGCGAAAGAGGGACGCCTGCACATTCTGGACAAGATGCTCGAGGCAATTGCAGAAGTACGCACGGAGATCTCTCCCTATGCGCCGCGCATCTACTCGATGAAGATTCCGACGGACAAGATCCGTGACGTGATCGGACCCGGAGGAAAGATGATCCGCTCGATCATCGAACAGACCGGAGTGAAGATCGACGTCTCCGACGATGGGCGCGTCAATATCGCATCCAGCGATGGACCATCGGCAAACAAGGCCATCGAGATCATTTCAAACCTGACAGCCACTCCGGAAGTCGGCAAGACGTACAAAGGCAAAGTCGTTCGCATCGCGGAATTCGGCGCGTTCGTCGAAATCTTTCCGGGTACGGACGGGTTGCTTCACATCTCTGAAATCGACGAGAACCGGATTCGTAATGTCCGGGATGTGCTGCAGGAAGGCGACCAGGTGATGGTCAAGGTGGTTGGCCTGGAAGGCAATAAGATCAAGCTGTCACGCCGTGCCGTGCTGCGGGATCAGAAGCAAAAACAGGAACAGAAGGGGTAAGAAGCCAGAAGCCAGAATGGGATCGCGCGAACCCATTCTGGCTTCTCGGCTTCTGGCTTCCTTCTCAATCCAGGTCGATCGGCTTGATCGGCATCTCCAATTCGTCCTTCCGCTTCATGTTTTCTTCGAATTTCTGATCGACGAGTTTCATCCTGTCCTGTTCCTTCGCGAACGCTTCCTTAAAACGATCGTCTGCAGTGTCCTGGTCCTGCTTCACTTTCAAGACCGCTTCCTCAAAGGAAACGCCCTTCTTCTTCGGCTTTTCGGTAAACAGCACCTCGCCGCTCGCCTTATCGACCGTGAGGACGGCGTCGCAACAAGTACAGCGGACGTCAACCGTGGATTTTTTCCTGTCCATGTGGACAGTATACTATGGCTGCTGCAGTTGCTGCTGTTCCTGCTTCGACTTGAGAAGCGACTCGCGCATCTCTTCAACGGCCTGGCGCTGCTCCCCTTTCGGATTTTCCTTAAGATAGCTATCAAGCTGGTCCATCAGGCTGTCATAGTGGCGCAGCTTGAGGTACACGTTCGCCAGCATCAGTCGCACCTGCGCCATCTTGGGAGCAAGCTCAAGTGCTTTTTTCAACGCTACTTCTGCCTTATCAAGCCTGGCGAGTTTGTAAAGCGCGAGGCCGAGGTTGAAGAACGCGGGAGCGGAGCGCGAATTGGCCTTCACGGCTTCCTCGCCGGTCGTTACTGCGAGATCAGGTTTGTTCTCATCAAGATAGAGACTCGTAAGGTTCACAAGCGGATCGGCGTTGGAATTGTTGAGGGAATGGGCGCGCAGGAATTCGTTCTCGGCGTCATCCGTGCGGCCCGCTTCTTTATAGGCGATGCCCAGCTCGTTGTGCGCTTCATAGAAGTCTGGGGCGAGCTTTACCGCTGATTCGAAATTCTTCAAAGTCTCGTCTTTCTTTCCAAGCTTCTTGCTCTCGATTCCTTTTTTGAATGCATCGATCGCCTTCTTGGGATATCGATCGCGAAATTCCGAAACGTCGACGGTTGGGGACTCACCCCGCCGAATCACCTGACGTTTGCGGGTGAGTGTGATATTGGCGTTTGCTCCCCAGCTGCGTTCGAAAAGGTCAAGCGGCTGATTGACTTCTTCAAACCCGTCGATATCGACGTGAATAACATAAGCACCGGGTCGGATGTTGCGGAAAGCAAAGTAACCGCCGCCGTCGGTATACGCGGTCGCCACGGTCGCGGCCCCCTGCACCAGTGTGACGACGGCTGCATCGGGACCAAATTCACCGTGGTCAAGTATCAATCTTCCGGTGATGGAAATCTCAGCAGCGGCGGCAACGCCAAGCCCCGTCGAAACAGACAGAATCAGAACAAGCAGAAGGAACGGAACAGGCTTGTACGTGAATCGCATACCCTGTCTCCCGATTCAAAGTCTCTACCAGCGGTAGGCAATTACGGTTCCGGAAACGGACGTTGAATTCACTGTTAGAGCTTCGTTACAAGGTGGGCGCGGAGGAGTCACTGTGGAATGGGTGTGCCACCGCTTACTTCTTCAGCATCTGCTCGAAGAAATCGAGCACACGGGGATCCCTCTTCTGGCCCAGCCAGAAGATGGCCTGCTTGCGGACTGCGGCGTTGGGATGTTCCCTGGCGATGCGCAGCAGGGATGTAACGGCTTCGTCGTTATTACGTTGGCTGATTGCAAAAACAGCCTGCTTCTGAATCTCGATCTCAGGGTCGCTGTTCGCCATTTTCTCCAGCTCTTCGCCGGCTTGCCGGCTCAACTCCTGTCCGAGCCAGAACAGCGCATTTTTCCTGACCTGCGCCGAGGAA
>QHXD01000728.1 GCA_003223895.1 Acidobacteriota bacterium | reverse complement strand
CATAACCGGTCACTTTTCACACGCGCGGACGCGCGGGTTGGCGGACGACGACCCATTGCTCGAAACTGGAATAGTGGATTCACTGGGTGTGCTGGATATCGTCAGCTTTATTGAATCGGAGTTCGGTGTGAGGGTTGCCGACGAGGATCTGGTACGAGAACACTTCGGCAGTATTCGACGAATTGCTGCCTATATCGAAATCAAGGGAAGAGGCAGATGGATTTCCTAGTACATCACATGCTGCGCAGCAGCGCAGCGCGACATCCGGGAAAAGAGGCACTGGTGCATGGGTCGCAGCGCCTCACCTATCGGCAAGTTGAGCGCGCGGTGAACGCCCTGGGCTATGGCCTGAAAAACGCCGGCATCGAACGAGGCGACAGGGTGGGAATTCTCGTTGAGCCGTCGATTGCCCAGGCTCTGTCAATCTTCGCAGTAAGCTGCGCCAATGCCGCCTTTGTGCCGATCAACCACCTGCTTTTCCCGGAACAGGTAGCTCATATCGTCAATGACTGCCGTATGAAAGGCTTGATCACCACAAAATCAAAGCTGGCCGCGCTTCTGCCCGTGCTCGAGCAGTGCCCCTCACTATCTTTTGTCGTTGTGCTTCGGGAAGGGGACGCGCCGGAAGTCCCGTTACCGTTGTACATCTTTGAGGATTTGTGTGCTGTCGAGCCGACGAGCCAGAACGATCTGTGCATCGAGAAAGACCTTGCCGCGATTCTCTATACATCCGGATCGACCGGAAAACCGAAAGGCGTGATGTTGGCGCATGCCCAGATCATGGCCGGCGCCTCGAGCGTTTCCGCATATTTGGGCATTACCGAGAAGGACAGGATATTGGCTGTCCTGCCGTTCAGCTTCGATGCCGGATTGAATCAGCTGATGACGGCCTTCCAGCAGGGGGGAACTCTCGTTCTGACCACTTTCACGTTCGCGCGCGAGATCGTGCAGGTGTTGGCCAGCGAAGAAATAACAGGATTGGCCGGCGTCCCGACTCTATGGGCTTTAATGGCACAGCCGCAATCGACACTTCACAAGACGCCGCTCCCCCACCTGCGCTACATAACAAATACAGGCGGGGCGATGCCGCAATCTGTGCTTGCGGTCCTGCGGAAACTGCTTTCGGCTACCAGCATCTTTCTGATGTATGGATTCACGGAGGCATTCCGGGCAACGTACCTGCCGCCAGAAGAGCTGGATCGGCGTCCGACATCGATGGGCAAAGCGATTCCCGGAAGCGAAATCCTGGTGCTCAACGAGCGTGGAGAACTTTGCAAGCCGGGAGAGATCGGTGAGCTGGTGCAACGCGGCCCGACAGTCTCGCTGGGTTACTGGGAACGGCCGGAACTCACGGAACAGATGTTCCGCCCTCACCCGTTTGTGCCTGCAGAGCATCGGAACGGCGAGAAAATCTGTTACTCCGGCGATCTTGTAAAAACTGATGAAGAGGGTTTCCTGTACTTTGTCGGCCGCAGGGACACCATGATCAAATCGTCGGGATACCGAATCAGCCCAACCGAAGTCGAAGAAGTGCTTTTCCAGAGTGGCCGCGTGCGTGGCGCAGCCGTGATTGGTGTCCCAGATGAAGTTCTGGGCCAACACATCAAGGCCTTCGTTGTCCCGGTAAATCGAGAGGACCGGGATCCGGATCAACTGCTGGCATTCTGTGCTGAAAAACTGCCGCGCTACATGGTGCCGAAAATTATCGAATATCTGGATGAATTACCAAAGACATCCAGCGGCAAAGTGGACTATCCGAAGCTGCGAACGCGCGAAGATGTGGGAATCCCTCAGTAGATGAGTGAAACACGAGCTCTCTCTAACCTGGCAGCGCGCTGCTTCAAGTCGCATGGACCAGTCCTGCACGTGGGCGGCGCATCCGTGGCAGAACTGTCAAATCGGTATGGAACTCCGTTATTTCTGTACGATCGTAACGCACTCGACCGAAGACTCGATGCATTGGCGGCTGCATTGCCGCACTTCGAAGTCTTTTACTCGGTCAAAGCGAATCCGACTCTCGCGATTCTGCGTCATTTCGTACTGCGTGGCTGCGGTCTCGAAATCGCATCGGCAGGTGAGTTTATGCAGGCGCTGGCTGCCGGATGTCCCGCGGATCGGATCTTCTTCGCTGGCCCCGGTAAAACAGACAGTGAGTTTGACGTTACGATCAGCGGGAACGTTGGCGAAATCCATATAGAATCACCCCGTGAGGCGGCGCGCATTGCCTCATTCTGCACACTCACGGGTTGCCGGGCTCGAGTAGGGATCCGCATTAACCCCACAGGTGACGCCCAGGGAGGGGCCATGCGGATGGGAGGCAAGCCCGCTCCGTTTGGCGTCGACGAAGAGGATCTGGATTCTCTGGTCGATTCCCTGGTCTCGACGCCCTGCTTCGATTTTCGTGGGATTCACATGTTCGTCGGAACGCAGGTACTGGATTCCTCAGTGCTCATGACCCAGTACCGCAAAGCCATCGATCTTGCCCGCCATGTCGCCTGGAAGATCGGAAGACCGCTTCACACCGTCGACTTCGGCGGCGGACTGGGCATTCCTTATTTCACGGGGGAGTCGGAACTCGATCTCACTCGCCTCGGAGCAGAGGTCGGAGCTCTGATGGATGAAGTGCGGAGGGATCCGGATTTTCGAGGGACTCGTTTTGTCATCGAGCCCGGTA
>QHXD01000061.1 GCA_003223895.1 Acidobacteriota bacterium | reverse complement strand
GCACTTTTGCGCAAACTGGAATCGTTCTGCAGGTCGGCAGCAATCCCGCGATTAACGTAGGTCTGGCGGTCGGTCAGGTCAGCGAGACCATCGAGGTTCAGGCGGATGCCGCGCTCGTGGAAACGCGTAACACCGGTGTCGGTCAGGTGATCGACAACGTGCGCGTTCTGGAGCTGCCGCTCAACGCACGGAATGTGCAGCAACTGATCGTGCTTTCAGGTAACTCTGTCGGAGGAGGAGTCGTAGGGTCGACTCGGGGCTACCCCACGGATGCCATTTCCGTCGGCGGAGGATTGACCAACGGCTTGACCTATGTATTGGACGGAGGAACGCATCAGGATCCGTATAACAATCTGAATCTGCCGCTGCCCTTTCCGGATGCGCTACAGGAGTTCAAGGTAGAAACCAGCTCGGTACCGGCCCAGTATGGGCAGCACTCGGCGGGTGCGGTCAACGCGGTGACGAAGTCAGGCACGAACGAGTTTCACGGGGACGTCTTTGAGTTCGTGCGAAACCAGGTCTTCAACGCGCGCAACGCGTTCTCACCGACCAGGAACGGGTTGAAGCGCAATCAGTTTGGCGGCGTGCTGGGTGGACCCATCGTAAAGAACAAACTGTTTTTCTTCGCCGGGGACCAGGCCACGCGTGTACGCCAGTCGGCCACTAACCTTGAATTCGTTCCAACGGACCAGATGCTCAGCGGTGACTGGACTACCATAACTTCGCCGGCTTGCAACGGCGGCCGGCAGATCGCCTTGAAGGCCCCATTTGCCAACAATCGAATCGATCCCACGTCGTTTTCAAAGGTGGCGCTGAACGTGAGGACACACCTCCCGGCAACGGCAGATCCGTGCGGCCAGGTTCTGGTTTTGCGGCGGTACAACTCGAACGAGCAGATCATCGTGGGAAGAATCGACTACCAACAGAGCGAGAAAAACTCGCTGTTCGGCCGTTATCAGTTGGCGCGCCTCGATACTCCGTCGGATTACGATGGGCAGAACATACTTTCAGTAGGCTCACCCAACTTTAACCGTCGAGCTCATTCGTTTGTTTTGGGCGACACCTATTTGCTTGGCCCCGGTATGGTGAGTTCCTTCCGTGGGACGCTGCTTCGCACGCTCTACCAGAAGTCTATAGGCGACTTTTTCTCGTGGAGCGATATGGGGGTGAAGAACATCTACCGGCCCGAGGGTTTCCCGAAGCAGGTGCAGCTAGCCGTTTCTGGCGCGTTCAGTCTCTTCACCGGCTCGCCACAAGGTGGTATGGCGACTCCAGGTAACACCAACTCGACCGTATACCAGTTAGCCGAGGATCTCAGTTGGGTGCGGGGAACCCACCAGTTTGGATTCGGGGGGAATTATATCCATGGCATCACCAACTATGTGTCCGGCACACAAACGCCCGGCTTGTTCAATTTCAATACCACGAACACCGGATTGTCCATGGGTGATTTCATGCTGGGGAGGCCGTCCCAATTCAGGCAGAGCCAATATACGGGTTGGTATCCTCGCGAAAGTTACATAGGCCTCTACCTGCAAGACACGTGGAAGGCGACATCCCGCTTGACAGTGATCCCGGGCTTGCGCTGGGAACCCTACATCCCGCCATACACCAGGTATCTCCAAACGGGAGTTTTCAGTAAGTCGGCATTCGACCAGGGTCTGCACAGCAAGGTGTTCCCGAACGCGCATGCGGGATTTCTGTTTGCTGGTGACCCCGGAGGCCCGGACAACAAGTCGATTATTTCGCACGACTGGATGCATTTTTCCCCGCGCCTGGGACTGGCGTGGGATCCGAAGGGAAATGGCCTCACGGTGGTTCGCGCGGCTTATGGGCTCTATTTTGACTACCCTCACTTCGACCGCTATGGCGACCTCCAGAACACGTCGCCAACCGGTGCGAATGCTGTTATTCCAAGCCCGACGGGTGGTCTTGAGGATCCGTGGCAAGGCCAACCCGGAGGAAATCCTTTTCCGGTCAGCCTCGCTACAAACGCATTTCCACCTCAGGCTTACTTCAGTTTTCCGATCAATCCGAAAAAGGCTTACATCCATCAGTGGAACTTGAGCCTCCAGCGTCAAGTTGGAGCGGACTGGCTCCTTTCGGGAAGCTATATGGGCAACAGCGGCATCCACCTGATTACTGGGTACGAGGCCGATCCGGCGGTCTACCTTGGGCTCAGCGCCTGCACTATCAATGGTGTCAACTACCCTGTGTGCTCCACAACCGGCAATACGAACCAGCGTCGCGTACTGTATTTGCAAAATGCCGGTGAGGGGCAGTTCGACAACGGCATCAGTCAGGGGGCCGACGATGGGACGCGCAGTGATAACGCAATGGTGCTTTCCGTCCAGAAACGGCGCACTAAAGGTGTCACCGTGCTGGCGAATTACACTTTGTCCCACTGCATCGATGATGGTCTGGTATGGGACTCCAGCGTCGGGAAGGTTGCAGAGCGGAGGCGGTTGAACCGCGGAAATTGCGAATTGGATCGGCGCCAGAATTTCAATTTGTCGACGGTATATGAGACACCACAGTTTTCCAACCGAACCGTGCGCATTCTGGCGACGGGCTGGCAGGTCTCAGGAATCGTTCGTATTCTGAGCGGTCCTAGTCTGACAGTGGCGTCGGGTTTGGACAATGCGCTGAGCGGTACAACCGATCAAAGGCCGAACCAGGTCCTTCCCTCGCCTTACGCAGACACCAGGAGTATCCAGTCCTGGCTCAATCCCGCAGCCTTCGTGCAGCCGACATTGGGGACGTATGGGACGCTCGGTGCGAAGAATATTCGTGGTCCGGGAAGCATCAACATCGATATGGGCCTGACCCGAACGTTTCGTCTTCGTGAGAAGCAGTCCATACAATTTCGCGCCGAGGCGTTTAACATGCCGAACCATGTGAACCCAGGCAATCCGAACCTGACTTTAACCGACTCCAACTTTGGCCGAATCCTTTCTGCCGCCGACGGGCGAACCATGCAGATGGCGCTGAAGTATGTGTTCTAACGCGATGACGAGGAGAAGAGGAGAAATAGATATGAAACGGATCATTGGGATAAGTGTCGTACTGGTTTTTCTAATTTCGTCCTTTGCTTGCGGCATTGTATGGGCACAGTCGACGGCGCAGATCAGCGGTACCGTGAAGGATCAAAGCGGCGCGGTGTTGCCTGGAGTGCAGGTGACCGCGACGCAAACGGCCACTGGGCTCGAACGCAGCATAGTGACGAATGAGACAGGGTCATACGTATTGACCAACCTGCCTGTCGGCCCTTACAAGCTGGAAGCATCCCTTCCAGGGTTTCGTGCGTTTGTGCAAACCGGAATCGTGCTGCAGGTCGGCAGCAATCCGGTGATCAACATCGGACTGGAGGTAGGCCAGGTTTCTGAGACTGTCAAGGTTGAAGCGGATGCGGCACTTGTGGAGACGCGGTCCACAGGTGTCGGTCAGGTGATCGACAACGTGCGCGTTATGGAACTGCCCCTGGCCGCGCGGAACGTGCAGCAACTCATCATTCTTTCAGGAGCAGCTGTGGGAGGAGGCGCTCAAAACAGTCCCCGAAATTATCCAACGGATATCATTTCCGTCGGCGGTGGATTGAGCAACGGCCTGACATACGTGCTGGACGGAGCCACGCATAACGATCCGTACGGCAATCTGAATCTGCCGCTGCCGTTCCCGGATGCGCTCCAGGAGTTCAAGGTAGAAACCAGCTCGGTACCGGCTCAGTACGGGCAGCATTCGGGGGGCGCGGTGAACGTAGTGACGAAATCCGGAACCAACGATTTTCACGGCAGTCTCTTCGAATTCGTGCGAAACAAGGTCTTCAATGCGCGCAACGCGTTCGCGCTGCAGAGGGACGGACTGAAGCGTAACCAGTTTGGCGGCGTGGTGGGTGGACCCATCGTGAAGAACAAACTCTTTTTCTTCGCTGGCGATCAGGTGACGCGCCAACGCTCGGCGCCGGTGAACACCATTGCATTCGTACCAACACCACAGATGGTTGGCGGCGACTTTACAACCATTGCTTCACCGGCATGCAATAACGGCCGGCAGATAACGCTGAGGGCCCCGTTCCAAAACAATCGGATTGATCCTGCAGCGCTTTCTATTCCTGCGCTGAACCTGGTGAAGCGGCTCCCCGCTACGGCCGATCCATGCGGCCAGATCCAGTTCGGCCGAAGGAACAATGCCAACGAGCAAATCATCGTGGGGAGAGTGGACTACCAGCAGAGCGATAAGAACTCGTTATTCGGCCGTTATGAGCTGGCGCGCCTGGATACTCCGAGTGATTATGATGGCCAGACCGTGCTTTCCGTGAGTATTCCTGACTATATTCGGCGAGCTCATTCATTCGTTCTGGGCGATACCTACTTGATCGGTCCCGACATGGTTAGCTCTTTCCATGGAACGCTGCTTCGCACGCTCAACGAGAAGAGTTTTGCGAAAGACTTTTTCACGTGGGGCGACGTGGGGGTAAACGGTCTTTACTACCCGTCCGGTTACCCGAAGATCGCGCTCGCCACCGTGTCGGGGGCGTTTACTCTCCTCGGAGGGCCGGCGACTCCGGGTCACGCCAACTCGACCGCTTTTCAACTTTCCGAGGATCTTAGTTGGGCGCGGGGAACCCATCAGATCGGATTTGGAGTGAACTATATCCATTCCATGACGAACTGGCTCGCGGGTAGAGCGGCTCCCGGCAATTTCACTTTCAGCGCCACGAACACCGGCCTGGCATTAGGTGATTTCATGGTGGGAAAGCCGTCCAGATACACGCAGGGCCAGCTCATTGGTTACTACCTGCGCCGGAATTATACGGGCCTTTACCTGCAAGATACCTGGAAGGCAAGCACCCACCTGACGGTCAACGGTGGCGTGCGATGGGAGCCCTTCGTGCCGCCATACGACGAGTATGGCCAATCGGGGTTTTTTGACAAGAACGCATTCGACCAGGGTATTCGAAGCACCGTGTTCAAGAACGCGCCCGCGGGACTCTTGTTTCCTGGCGATGCCGGCATTCCGAACAGTAAGTCGCTGGGTTCGCGCTCCCTGTTCCGTTTCGCGCCGCGCCTGGGACTGGCGTGGGATCCGAAAGGGGACGGCCTGATGGTGGTTCGTGCCGGGTACGGGCTCTTTTATGACTACCCGCATTTCGACTGGTATGGTGACCTTATGAACACGCCACCGCTGGGCAATGAGGTTGCCGTTGCGAACCTGCCTGGTGGTTTTGCCGATCCGTGGCGAGGCAACACCGGAGGTAATCCATTCCCGATCAACCGAAATCCGAACATGACATTTCCAACGGCCGGCGCTTACAGCATCTTTCCGCAGGATTTCAAGAAGGCTTACATCCATCAATGGAACCTGGGCATCCAGAAGCAAATCGGGACGGACTGGCTTGCGGCGGGAAACTATCTCGGCAACAGCGGGATTCATCTGGCGAATGGCTATGAAGCCGATCCGGCGGTGTACCTGCCAGGTGACAGCTGCGTGATTGCCGGAACGACCTACAGCCCCTGTTCCTCGACTTCCAATACGAATCAGCGGCGCCTGCTGTATTTGCAAAATCCGGCTCAAGGGCAATATTTCAGCACCATGCTTCGAGGCGACGACTCTGGAACACGCAGTTATAACGCGATGGCGCTTTCGCTCCAGAAACGGCGCACCAAGGGTGTAACGGTGCTGGCGAACTACACTTGGTCTCACTGCATCGATGACGGCTTACAGCAGCAGATCTCCGGTAAAAATATTATCGAACGCCGGCGGGCGAATCGTGGGAATTGCGAATTGGACCGGCGCCACAACTTCAACACGTCGACAGTGTATGAGACGCCGCAGTTTTCCAACGGAACGCTGCGCGCCCTGGGTACCGGCTGGCAGGTTTCGGGAATCGTCCGTATCCTGTCTGGCCCATACCTGACCTTGGCCTCGGGCCTCGACAATGCACTATCCGGGACGTCCGACCAAAGGCCGAACCAGGTGCTTGCTTCGCCTTACGCTCCAAATAAGAGTATCAATCTCTGGCTCAATCCGGCGGCGTTCGCACAACCCGCATTGGGAACTTACGGGACTCTCGGTACGAGAAACATTTTGGGACCGGGAAGTATTCAGATCGATATGGGCCTGACGCGAACGTTCCGGATTGGAGAGAAGCAGTCGGTCATGTTTCGGGCGGAGGCGTTTAACATGCCAAACCATGTCAATCCCTGCCCTCCGACCGGGACCAACGCGGTATGCGCGAATGCGACATTGAGCGACTCCGCCTTCGGCCGGATCTTGTCCGTCGGCGATCCGCGAATTATGCAGATCGCGCTGAAGTACGTGTTCTGACGGCGTCCGGCTCTTACTGTAGCGGCGCTCTATGAAGGTGTGACCAATTGACAGTTGCGCGTTTGAAACTCCCCTCCTGAGTTAGGAGGGGTGCCTGCGAGGCCATCAAATTCCGGAAAAGGCCGAGCAGGCGGGGTGGTTCCAAAGCTATTACTTGCTGGACGTTCTAGGGGAACCACCCCGTCTGCGCCGAGTTCGGTGGCTTCGCGCCATTTTTATTGATGGCGCAGCCACCCCTCCTAACTCAGGAGGGGAATCGGCGCGCTCTTCAACCACTGTGGCCCTCCCACATTTTTGCCTGCGTTGCGATGATTCGTAAATGAAGAGGAATTAATGTTGGTTTAATCATCGCTCCGACGCGCCATAGTAAAGTCCCTTCCCTGTAGACCTTTTCGAAGGGAAGGCTCCTATGAAACGCTTCGGCCGTTCGCTGGGCCTCGCGGCGTTGTTAGTTACTGCTCTCGGTTTCCCTGGAACTGCCGCGAGCCGCTTTGATCAAAAACTTTCAGTGGATAAGCAGATCGTTCACGTCCTGAATCGGTTGACGTTCGGGCCTCGTCCTGGAGATGTCGAGAAGGTCCGGCGATTGACGGTCGAGAAGTGGATTGACTTGCAATTGCATCCCGACCGGATTTCGGAAAACCCCGTCCTGGAAGCCGAACTGAAACCGCTTGCCACCTTGCAACTCGCAATGTGGCAGCTTCTGGAGAAATATCCTCCAGTCCCGCCGGCGTTGATGGTAAAGGCGCCAATACTGCCACTACTTCCTCCACAACAGATTAGCAGGTTAATGAACTGTTCCGCCGAGGAAAGGCGGACAACGCTTGCCTCACTCGATCCCGAAACCCGCCGGCTCTTTCTGACCGCAGCGCCGCCGCAGTTCTTAGAAGGCTTGCCCGGCGACCTGCAGCAGGAAGCCACAAAAATCAGACAGGAGGAACAAGAAGCACGGCAAAAACAGATCAGCAAACTGATGCCGCCGCTGAACGAGCTACTCTCTCCCGAACAAATTCGGACAGCCAACCGCGGAACCACCGAAGAGAAGATCGCGCTGCTCAATTCCTTCGACGCCGGGAAGCGCCTGCAGATCCTTCGTGCGCTACCACCGCAGTCACTAGCTGACGTGCCGGAGTTTCGGCGCGAAGCCATGGCTGCGCGACAGCCACAGGAAGCGGTGAACTCGGAGCTGATCGAGAACAAGCTGTATCGAGCGATCGATTCGAATCGGCAGCTCCAGGAAGTGCTGGTGGACTTCTGGATGAATCACTTCAATGTGTTCAACGGGAAGGGGCCGGATCGCGTGCTGCTCACCAGTTTTGAGCGTGATGCCGTACGTCCATATGTCTTTGGACACTTTAAGGACATGCTGCTTGCCACAGCCCGGCATCCCGCAATGCTGTTCTATCTCGACAATTGGCAATCGCAAGTTCCTCGCGACGACATTCCATTTCCGCCTGGAGTGCGCAGGCCGGGCCTGAATGAGAACTACGGCCGCGAGCTGCTCGAACTGCATACGCTGGGTGTCGATGGAGGCTACACGCAGCAGGACGTCATCGCGGTCGCCCGTGCTTTCAGCGGCTGGACAATCTACGATCCGCAGAAGTTTGCGGAATTTCAGTTCAATCCCGCGATGCACGACAGGAAGGAAAAACTGGTCCTTGGCCATACGATTCCTGCAATGGGCGGCGAGCAGGACGGCCTGCAAGTGATCGATATCATCGCGTATCACCCGTCGACCGCGAAGTTCATCTCGAAGAAGCTGGCACAACGTTTTGTTGCAGACGATCCTCCGCCGGCGCTGGTGGATCGCATGGCGTCAACATTTGCAAAAACCGACGGCGACCTTCGGGCAGTGCTCCAAACCATGTTCGGCTCGACGGAGTTCCTATCCGAAGGCGCATGGCAAGCGAAAATCAAGTCGCCGCTCGAGGTGGCCGTCAGCGCGGTCCGCGCGCTCAATGCCGATGTCACCGACACGTTCACACTCGCCCAGCGAATCGCCGACTTTGGCGAACCGCTCTATGGAAAGCTGGAGCCGACCGGTTATCCGAATACTGGCGAGGCGTGGACGAACACGGCCAGCGTGTTGAGTCGTATGAACTTCGCGACGGCTCTAGCATCCGGTCAGATTTCGGGCGTGAAGGTGGACATAAGCCGCTTCAACTTCAAAGAACCCGCTGTCGTGGCCAGCGGACTTCTCGGCATGGCGCCGTCGCCATCGATGCTGGCAGCCATCGAGAAAGGCATTCAGGGAAGAGAGGCGACGCCGTCGATCCTCGCCACCCTGGTCATCAGTTCACCGGATTTTCAAAGGAGGTAGCCATGTTCACACGCCGTTACTTTCTTCGCTGCTCTGCGCTTGCGATGGCAGGCCTGGGCGCTGCGCCTTCCTGGCTTTTGCGTGCAGCCGCGCAGGATGGCCGGAAACGTAAAATCCTGGTAGCGATCTTCCAACGCGGCGCCGCCGACGGTCTGAACGTGGTCGTTCCATTCTTCGAAAAACTCTATTACGAGATGCGGCCCACAATTGCCGTGCCTCAACCGGGCAAGAATAATGGCGGCATCGATCTGGATGGGCGCTTTGCCCTGCATCCGTCACTACAACCGCTGAAGCCATTGTGGGACAGCGGCGAATTGGCAATTATTCACGCGACCGGTTCACCCGATCCGACGCGCTCCCATTTCGACGCTCAAGACTTCATGGAATCGGGAACGCCGGGACGGACGAGCGAAGATGGCTGGCTCAATCGCGCCCTCGGACCCGTCGAGCCGGGCGTGTCGCCGCTTCGCGCAATTGCCATCGGCGCGCAATTGCCGCGCACACTCCGTGGCAGCCGCCGGGCCGTAGCAGTGAACAACCTGCAGCAATTCGAAACGCGAAACAAAGACGTTGCCTCCATCCTCGAGAGCATGTACGCAACGACGGCTGACCCGCGCTTGATGGCCTCTGGTAAGGAAACGTTCGACGCGGCGAAAATGATCGAGTCCATCAATCGGAATCCATACACTCCCGCCAATGGTGCGCAGTACGCAGGCGGATTCGGCAATGCTCTTCAACAGGTCGCGCGCCTCATCAAGGCAGACGTCGGTGTCGAGGCGGCTTTCGCCGAGATCGGAGGTTGGGATCATCACGTCAACGAATCTCCACAATTGACGAATCTCCTGCGGGAATTCGGCGCCTCGCTGGCCGCATTCGCACGCGATATGGGCGATCGAATGGAAGATATTGTCCTCGTGACAATGTCGGAGTTCGGCCGGACGGCGAGAGAAGACGGCAGTGGCGGCACCGATCACGGACACGGGAACGTGATGATGGCGCTCGGGGGACCGGTGCGTGGCGGCAAAGTTTACGGCCGATGGCCGGGCCTCGAGCCGGAACAACTTTACGAGCAGCGCGATCTCGCAGTTACTACCGATTTCCGCGATGTGCTGGGCGAGTTTGTCGGCCGCCATCTGGGGCGAAGCTCTGATCAGGTTTTTCCCGGCTACAAACCCGGTGAACCGCTGGGCCTGATCAAAAGTTGAAGCGTGTGGAGAGCTGCAACCGGCGTGGCGGCAGCGCAGCCACGGCATGTCCGAACAACGGCGAGCTCAGATTACCGACATAGCTCGTGTAGTTCACATGGTTCAGAACATTGAATGCGTCGAATGAAAAAGTGATCGTCTGCGGCACTTCG
>QHXD01000727.1:4791-5301 GCA_003223895.1 Acidobacteriota bacterium | reverse complement strand
TATACAGAGAAAAGCGAACCATTTCCTCTCAGCGTTTATGCCCATTCGAAACTGGCGGGTGAATCGCTGGTCAGAACGATGGCCAGGAAATTCTTTCTCATCAGGAGCAGCGGGCTCTACGGCCGGGCAGGCAGCCGGGGGAAAGGCGGAAACTTTGTGGACATGATGCTGGCGAAGGCGCGTCGAGGAGAGCCTATCCCTGTTGTAAACGATCAGGTGACGACGCCTACATACACGATGGACCTGGCGAATCAGATCGCACGGGTTCTGCCGACGAAGCACTACGGCTTGTTTCATATGACGAATGAGGGCTCCTGCTCGTGGTACGAATTCGCGCGAATGATATTCGACATGACAGGAATCAAGGCGGATCTGGAACCCACCACGTCGGAGCTGTACAAAGCGCCGGCCATTCGACCGCGATACTCCGTTCTCGAAAATGCCCGCCTGAAAGAGCTGGGCCTACACGAAATGAGACACTGGCGCGACGCGCTGGCGGCCTACCTGAAA
>QHXD01000727.1:2859-4781 GCA_003223895.1 Acidobacteriota bacterium | reverse complement strand
ATGAGGACAAAGCTTCGGGCACTTCCGTATCTGATTCTGCTTTTCCCGTTTGATGTTCTGGTCATATTTGGAGTTTTGATTACACACCTTTGTGCCTTTGTGTCTTTGTGGTTTAAAACACCAGGACAGCAAGACACGAAGACACAAAGATGTTCAACCTCCCCGGCGACGATTCTGATAGTGAACTGGGATGGGAAGCACCTGCTCGAGGAGTGCCTGCCGTCAGTTCTGGAGGCCGTACGCTGTGATGGAGGCCAGCATGACGTCGTCGTCATCGACAACGGGAGTACCGACGGAAGCGTGGACTTTGTCCAGAGCCGTTTTCCGAACGTGCGGGTCCTCGCGTTGGATCGCAACTACGGTTTTGCAGGCGGAAATAATCGAGGTGTCGCGGAGGCCCAGACCGACATAGTCGTCCTCCTCAACAACGACATGATCGTGGATCGCGGTTTCCTCCAGCCTCTTCTCAATGGCTTTTCCGATTCGTCGGTTTTTAGCGTTACCTCGCAGATCTTTCTTTCCAGCTCCAACCGGCGCGAGGAAACCGGTAAAACCCGCGCCGATTTTAATAAGGGTTTCCTGGAACTCCGGCACGAAGAGATCCGTCCCGGGGAAGAGCTTGCCGAAACCATTCCGGTATTCTGGGCAGGCGGCGGCTCCTGCGCGTTCGATCGGCGAAAGTATCTCGAGATCGGGGGCTTCGATTCGCTTTACCGTCCTTTTTATGTGGAAGACACCGATTTGTCCTATCAGGCCTGGAAGCGCGGCTTGAAATGTTTACTGGCTCCCGCGAGCCACGTCATTCACAAGCACCGCGGCACGAGCCGGCCGAAGTTCGGGGATGAATTTGTGGACAATACCATTCGCAAGAATCTGTACCTGTTCATGTGGAAAAATGTGACGGACTCTTCGATGATCCTCGACCATCTGGCAAATCTTCCACGCATTCATGGCCGCGGCATGTTCCACCATGAGCCTGGTTTTGAGATTCGGGCTTTCCTGAGAGCTTTCCCATGAAGTCCTGGCACGAATCCAGAAGCCATGAACATCCTGATGCTCACCGCTTATCCACCCGTGCTCGAGATGCACGGTGGCGGCGTTCGGATGTTCCACAACATCCGAATTCTTGCGGAGAAGCACAGTGTCCGGGTGATTTCGTTCGTCGAGAACGATGTCGAGCGTGAAATGTTGCGGTCGGTCGAGGAGATCTGCGAACTGGTGATCCCGGTAAAGCGAGTGCCGGATTTTCGGCCTCACTGGCTATCGGTTTTGCCGTTTCTTGTGCGGGAATTCAGCACCCCGGAAATGTATCGCATGGTGGACAGCGAGTTCCGGCGGAAAAGAGTGGATGTCCTTCAATGCGAGTATCTTCAGATGGCGCAGTTTCATCGACGGACCGCCCTCACCATTCTGACCATTCTTGAAACGCTGTCCGATAATGCGTTTGATGCGTTCCAGAACGCCACCGATCCTGTCGAACGGCTCCGCTTGTTCTATCGATGGATGTCGATCCTTCGTTATGAAACCCTCATGACAAGGAAATTTGATCGCGTCGTGACCATGACAGCAACCGACGCGGAGTATTTGCGCTCATACTCGCCGCAGGCCGATATTCGCGCCATTCCCATCGGTATCAACCCACGCGAGTATGCACCCTCGCTTGAAGAACCTGCACATCGTCCGGAGGTCTTGTTCCTCGGAAACTTTCGACACCTGCCGAATGTGGAAGCCGCGGAGTTTCTGGTCGAGCGAATCGCACCTCTGTTCCCCGATCTGCACTTTATTATTCCCGGATCTTTTGTTCCCGATCATCTGCGCAGCGACGGGAACGTTCACTTTCCGGGATATATTCCGGATACACGAGTCCTCTACCACACGCCGAACACGATCGTGGCCGCTCCTCTGTTTTCGGGCAGGGGCCA